>DATABK010000776.1:0-11776 GCA_036259695.1 Actinomycetes bacterium
ACTGGCGATCGCTTTCGTCGCCTATTCTTGGCGCAGGCAGAGGGAACTCGAAGAGAGCGAGGAGCGCTTCCGTTCCCTGGTGCAGAACGCCTCCGACGTCAGCTTGATCATGGAAGCCGATGGAACCGTCCACTACATAAGCCCGGCAGTCGAGCGGGTGTTGGGCTACAAGCCCGAGGACGTAATAGGCCAGGACAACTTCACCCTGGTGCACCCCGACGACATGCCGCGCGTCCAAGACGTTGTCGCCGAGGCCGTAAAGAACCCGGGTACCACGTTCCCCGTGGAGGTGCGCCGTAGACACGCGGACGGCTCGTGGCGGCACTTCGAGTCGCGCTGTACTAACCTGCTCGACGACCCGGCCGTGGGTGGCCTGGTCCTGAACACCCGCGACGTCTCCGAGCGCCGCCAGCTCGAGGACCAGCTGTCGCACCAGGCCTTCCACGACTCGTTGACCTCGCTGGCCAACCGGGCCCTGTTCAAGGACCGGGTCGACCACGCCCTCCAGCGGACCAGGCGCCAGACCCCCTCGGTGGCCGTGCTCTTCCTCGACCTGGACGGGTTCAAGGAGGTCAACGACAGCCTCGGCCACGCCGCCGGCGACCGCCTCCTGATCCAGGTGGGGCAGCGGCTGGTCTCGTGTGTGCGGCCGAGCGACACCGTGGCCCGCTTCGGCGGCGACGAGTTCGCCATCCTCATCGAGGACGCCAGCGACGAGCTTGAGCTGGCCGCGGTGGCCGGGCGGGTCCTGGAGGAGCTCCGGCAGCCCTTCCTGATCAGCGGCCGCGAGCTCCATGTCCGGGGGAGCATGGGGATCGCCCGGATGGACAGCGACGTCGACGGGGCCGACCAGCTGCTACGCAACGCGGATCTGGCCATGTACCGGGCCAAGGCCGTCGGCCGGGGCGGCTATGAGCGCTATGACCCCGAGATGCACACCGAGCTCGTCCAGCGAGTCCAGCTCGAGGCCGACCTGCGGCGGGCGCTCGAGGACGGTGCGCTGTTCCTCCACTACCAGCCGACCATCGACCTGTCCTCGGGGCAGATCGCCGGCGCCGAGGCCCTGGCCCGCTGGCGCCACCCGACCCGGGGTGAGGTGCCGCCCACCGAGTTCATCCCCCTGGCCGAGGCCTCGGGCCTGATCCAGCCCCTGGGGGCCTGGGTGCTGCGCGAGGCCTGCCGGCAGGCCGCCGAGTGGCAGCGGGCCAACTCCCAGCGGGGCAAGCCGTTCTCGCTCAGCGTCAACATCTCCGGCAAGCAGCTCCAGCACGCCCAGGTGGTCGACGACGTCCGCCAGGCGCTGGAGGAGAGCGGCCTGCCCCCGTCCTCGCTGGTCCTGGAGATGACCGAGAGCGTCCTGCTCGACGACAGCGAGACCGTCCTCGACATCCTGCGCCAGCTGAAGCAGCTGGGAGCCCGGCTGGCCATCGACGACTTCGGCACCGGCTACTCCACGCTCAGCTACCTGCACCGCTTCCCGCTCGACATCCTCAAGATCGACCGATCGTTCGTGGAGCGGCTGAACCGCACCTTCGACAACGCCGAGCTCGCCTGGACGGTGGTCCGCCTCGGCCAGAGCCTCCAGCTCCAGACCGTGGCCGAAGGGGTCGAGGACTCGGCCCAGTTCCTCACCCTGCGCCGCATGGGCTGCGACGTCGGCCAGGGCTACTACTTCGGCCGCCCCATGGAGGCCGAGGACATGGAACGCCTCCTCGGCGACGACGTCGCCGCCACCAGGACCGCCGCGGTCAGCGACTGACCACGTCGGGATGGTGGTTGGCGGTGTCGGCCAGCCGGCCGGTCTCGTCCACCAGCGCGACGCCCTTGGCGAACGACCCGGTGCAGGCCGCCTAGCGGAGCTCGACCACCAGCACCTTGCTGAACCTGAGGCCGTCGATCTGGAGGCCGTAGCAGCCGGCCCCGGCGCGCAGCCGGGTCGGGCGCCACCAGCGGCCCTGGCCGGCGGCCGGGTAGGCCGCGACCGGGTCGAGCACGTGGACCGGGCTCGGCTCCCGCCGGTCGTCCAGGAAGCGGATCTGGTCCCTGGGCGCCCCGAGCCGGTGGCCGCGGACGATCACCACCCCGCCCAGCGGCTCGGGGGCGTCCCAGTAGGCCACCGCGGACCGGTCGAGCCGGCCGTCCGAGCCGGCCCGGAACAGCACCGGGTACACCGGCCCGGCGCCGACGGCGACCGCCGCCACCGGGTGGGCCCGGGTCGGCGGCGGACCGGCCGTGGGCGTGGTCGGGCAGGACCCGTCGGGTCTGAGGCCGGGCAGCCGCAGCGGCCGCCACAGCATTCTCGGGACCGCCGTCGGCCGAGTGGTGACGCTGACCACCCGGGTGGGTGCGGTCGACGGCGGCGGCCGGGTCAGCGCCTGGCGGTCCTGGGGAAGCTCCAGCAGCCGACCGGCGACCAGCAGCCCGCCCAGTGCGGCCAGCACCGCCAGGGCCAGCCCCCATCCCCGCCAACGAACCAGGCCCATCCTCTGATGAGCATAACGGCCAGGCGTCAGTCCAGCGTCCTGGAATACCGCAGCGGCCCGTAGCTCCCGCGCGAGCTACGGGCCTGGGCGCGTCTGCTCAGGTACTGCTCACCAGAGCGCCGGCGGTGCCACGGCGTCGGGATCCCACCAGTCCGGCTCCGGCTCGACCTCCGGGTGCAGGTGGAGCAGGTGCTGACGCAGCTCGTCAGGATTCGGCGCGAGGTGCGCGCAGTACGGGCACGGTTCGCCTTCTGGCACCGAAGTCTCCTCTCAGGACACGCTCCTTGGCGGAGCCTGTGCTGCTTTCTACCCCGCGAAGGCCGGTATCTACCGCCGTAGGGCTCGCCGCGGTCGCCGCCCCGTCCACCCCGCTAGTGGCGCACCGAGATGTGGACGTGGTCGTCGTGGCGCAGGGTCGGGTTGCAGTTGCAGGGGTCCGACGGGTGCCGGTAGCCGTGCCAGCCCCGGCTCCTGGTCCAGATGCGGCCGTTGAAGATCACGTACTTGACGTCGTACCGCTCGGCGTTGGCCACCGCCCACTTCGCGATCCGCCAGCCCACGACCCGTCCCGGCGCACTCGGGTACGGGACCATCACGTCGAGGGCCCGCCCGTGGGGGTGGTCGCTTCCCTCGACCGACCCGACCGCTCGCCAGCCCCCGATCGACGCGACCTTGAAGGTCTGCCAGACCTTGGCGTAGAGGCGTTTGGCGGTCGGGGTGAGCCGCTGGTAGCTCGGGCTGTCGGGGGCGGCGAAGCTCCCGTCCCGGGGCGGTGCCGGGCCGGCCGCCGGGGACGGGGCGAAGCCCTCGTAGCGGATGGCGATCCGGCTGACCTTGTCCATGTACCGGTCGGTGTGGCGGTAGGCGCGGACCGCTCCCCGGAGGTCGGCGCCGTCCCGGGCGCCGTTGCGGCACAGGTGGTTGGCGACGGTGAAGATCGCGTCGGCGGCGTTGTAGACGTCGGCGCCGCCGCCGTCGGCGTCGACCGCGTAGTCGGCGAAGGTGTTGCCGGCCTTGCCGCCCACCCCGATCTGCATCGGCCCGGCGGCCCCGGCGGAGCTCGTCCCGTCGGTCACGCCGGGGGCCTTGGAGCGGCCATGGTCGGACTCGAGCTTGCCGATGGCGGCCAGCACCGACCAGGGCAGGCCGGGGCAGGCGGCGGCCGCGGCCTGGTAGACGGACAGCAGCTCCGGCGGGATGTCGCCCCTGGCCCGCTGGCTGGGCTGGCTGCCCAGCACGCCGGTCCCCATGGACATGGCCAGGAACAGCGTCACCAGCATCGTGACGGAGAGCCAGGCCAGGCGTTTCTGCCTCAGCTGTTCGAACATGTGTTCGACAAGAATAGCAGGACGGGCCAGCAACGGCGGATAGACGGAAATCCCACGATTTTTCCGTATCGCGTGGTAGAACCATCCGGCTCTGCCCCTTCCCCGCTGCGCCCCTCGCGGGCAGACAGGTGGTCGGATGAAGGCTCGACCGCTCGCTGTGCTGCTGCTTCCGGTGATCGCCGTCGCGCTCATCGGGTACGTCGCGCCGGCCAAGCCGCCGGCGGCCACCCCGGTCAAGGCCGCCCGGCCCCGGCCGGTCAGCCGGCCGATCCTGACCTTCGGCAGCCGGGGGGCGGCCGTGCGGCAGGCGCAGTCGCTGCTGAACCGTCATGGCTACCGGGTGCCGGTGACCGGGTTCTACGGGAAGCTGACGGCCCGCCAGGTGCGGCGGTTCCAGCTCGCCAACGGCATCCGCACCACCGGCCAGGTCGGCCCGCTGACCTGGCCCAAGCTGCTCAGGGGCCCGGGAGCCCCGGCCCCGGCTCCGGCCAGCCCGGCCGCCCAGCCGGCCCCCGCCGGTCCGCCGGTCCCGGTGGCGGCGGCGGGGTCGGCCGGCGTGGTCCACCTGACCTTCGACGACGGGCCGACGCCCGCCTGGACGCCGCGGGTGCTGGAGCTGCTGGCCCGCTACCGGGCGCAGGCCACGTTCTTCGTCCTCGGCCGCAGCGTCGCCGCCCACCCGGAGCTGGTCCGCCAGGAGTTCGCCGCCGGGCACGGGGTCGGCAACCACACCTGGAGCCACCGCCGGCTGACCGGTCTCAGCCGCGGACAGCTCGCCGCCGAGGTGAGCTCGGCCAGCGCGGCCATCCAGCGGACCACCGGCGCCCCGGTGCGCTGCCTGCGCCCCCCGTACGCGACCGCCGACGCGGCCAGCACCAACCAGGTCCGCGCGCTCGGCCTGCGCCTGATGCTGTGGGACATCGACACCCACGACTGGCGCCGGCCCGGTGCCGGCGTGATCGCCGACCGGGTCCTGAGCCGGGTTCGCTCCGGCGACGTGGTCCTCATGCACGACGGCGGCGGCGACCGGAGCCAGACGCTGGCCGCCCTCGAACAGGTCCTGGCCGCCCTCTCGGCCCGCGGATTCCGGTTCACCGCCCTCTGCCGGAGCTGAGCCCGCTACTCGCCGGGACGCACGAGCCCGATCCCGTAGGCGCGGAACTGTGGTGGTGGGCCTGTGAGAGGATGCCGGCATGAAGATCAGGCGACAGGTTGTCGTGTTCGACGCTCCCGATCTCGCCGCCGAGAGCAGCTTCTGGGCCGAGCTCCTGGGGGGCACGGTCCATGCGGACGATGACTGGCACAGCGTGGTGGTCGACGGCGAGTGGCGGCTCGGCGTCCAGCTTGCGCCGAACCACGTCCCCCCCGATTGGCCGGACGGGACACCCCAGCAGCAGTTGCATCTCGACCTCTGGGTCGACGACCTCGAGGCCGCCCATGAGAGAGCAATCTCGCTGGGCGCGCGGCTCCTGCAACCGGCCGACGACCCCGACGCGGCCGAGGTCTTCCAGGTCTACGCGGACCCTGCCGGCCACCCGTTCTGCATCTGCTGGGCGCTCGCCGACACCTGAACGCTCTGGGGCGCCGGGCGTCGGTGCCGACTTCTCTCCTGCATTGACGTTCCCGGCGTCGACAGGGACGCCGAGCACATCGTCAACGCGATCCTTGCCGGAGTGCGCTTAGGGTGAGTCCGCGGGCGGCTGCCCAGGCCTGGCGGTGGGGCAACATCCCGATCCCCCAGGCCCACCTGGTGGGTCTCGGGGCGGGCATCCTCTGGCAGGTCGTCCGCCCGTGGAACCTGCCCTGGCCGGCCTGGATCGGGCAGGGGTCCGGGTGGCCCCTGATCCTGGCCGGCCTGTGGCTCGGGGCATGGGCGGTGCGGGCGGCCGCCGGCGTCGATCTCGAACGGCCGAACCAGCTCGTGGACGGCGGACCGTACGCCTTCAGCCGGAACCCGATGTACGTCGCCTGGACCGCCGGCTACGTGGGGGTCACGTTGGTTGCCGGCACCGCCTGGCCACTCCTCCTCCTGCCCATCGTGCTCGCGGCGACCCAGGTCGTGGTCACGCGGGAGGAGCGTTCCCTGGAGCAACGGTTCGGGGACGTCTATCGACGTTATAAGGCCTCGGTCCGCCGATACCTCTGAACCGTGCCGCTAGTTTCCGAGAGGCCTGACCGCCCGGAGGGCGTTCACGATCCCGTTGCCGTAGAACCCGTTGTTGTACGCCGGACCTTCGCAGGTGTGGGTGGCGGTGACGGTCTCCCCGGTGGGCAGGTGGCGGACGTAGGTGAAGTCACGCGGCTCGGGGCAGGCGTGCCTGGTGGCGGTGAGCCGCAACACCGACTCGGTGATCCGCGGGGACAGCCCGTAGCCGCCGCCGCGACTCGACCCGAACCGGCTGACGATCAGCGCGGCCACGCCAACGGCGTGAGGTGCGGCCATCGAGGTGCCCTGCAGGTACTGGTAGTAGGCGCAGACGCCCGCCTGGCAGTCGCGCACCACGGCCGGTGACAGCGGCTCGCCGCCCGGGCCGATCAGGTTGGCCGCGCGGAGCACCCCCTCGGGAGCGGCCGCCAGCACCGCTTTGGTGACGTCGCGGGTGTTGTCCGGGGTGTCGTAGACGTCGCCGCCGGGCGCGGACACGTCCACGTACCGGTAGCCGTAGCTGGAGTAGTAGGCCTTGCGGGTGCTGATCCCGGTGGCGCTGGTCGCGATCACGTGCTCGCCCTGGGCGGGCAGGCTGAGGCAGGTGGCCGGGTCGATCTGGCGCGTGTAGGGGGCCTCGCCGGGCGTGTCGGCGAAGTCGGGGCTGGAGGCGTCGACGTTCGGCTTGGTGTAGTCGATGCCCTGGTTGCCGGCGGCGGCGACCAGGGTCACCCTGCGGTCCCAGGCGTAGCGGAGGGCCCGCTGGGTGGCGGCGATGACGGTGCGCTGCTCGGCCTGGTTCTCGGGCGAGTCGGCCGGGTTGGCGGTGCAGTTGAACAGCCACGGGTCGGTGTAGAAGCTCATGTTGACGACGTCGAGCCCGTTGTCGCCGGCGTAGGTGAGCGCGTCCACCGTCGGCTGGAGGAAGAAGTACCCGGAGTCCTGACCGGCCCGGATGTTGACCAGGGTCACGTTGGGAGCCACGCCGGCCACTCCGAGGCCGTTGAGCGGCGAGCCGATGATCGAGGCGACATGGGTGCCGTGGCCATTCTCGTCGACGTTGGCCGGGTCCTCACAGGACTGGTCCGGCTCGTCCTGGCAGGGGCCGTCCACCGGGTTGCCGTTGGCGTCCACCGGGATGTCGACGGTGAAGTTGCGGCTCAGCCGGCTGGAGAAGTTCGGGGCGATGTCG
Source organism: Actinomycetes bacterium (assembly GCA_036259695.1). GTDB lineage: Bacteria > Actinomycetota > CALGFH01 > CALGFH01 > CALGFH01 > CALGFH01. The sequence continues at coordinate 7,150 of DATABK010000776.1, forward strand.
GGGTGCGTACCGTCCACGCCGGTGTCCATGATGCCCACCCGGACGCGCCGGTCGCCCCGCTCGACCTTGTAGGAACCGCCGGTGGTGGCGTCGATCTGGGCCATGTCCCATTGCAGGCCGGCCAGCGGGTCGGCCGTCGGCGCGGCCTCTGGACGCTTGGCGGCGCCACCGCGGGCGCCGCGGCCTTCGGTCTCGACCTCGTCCCGCTTGACCTTGGCGCCGCCGCCCTTGGGTGAGACGCCGATAGGACGGTTGCCGGCCACCCCAGCGATGGCACCCTGACGGGCCGCCGCCTGCTTGAAGTCGGCCGCCGAGGTGCGCACGGTCGCCAAGCCAACAGCGGTGTTCTCCCTGACGATGGTGCCGCCAGCCGCTCGGATGGCCGCCCGAGCGGCCGCGGGCGAGACACCCGCCTTGTAGAGGACCAGGAACTCCCTTGTAGCGCTCTGAGCGCTGGATGCGCCGGCACTGGTTGGCGCAGTCAACACCCCGGCCACAACCGCGAGGAGCACACCGATGAGGATTCTTCGCACGGGCCACCTCCGGTCCGGCCGGGCTCCCCGTTGTGCCCGGCTTGGCGGCATGAGCCTACGGAGCGAACCCGTCAGTGTCCAGAGTGCCCGGAAGATGCCATCGATGAAGATCCGCGCAGTTTGGGTGGCCAGATGCTACGGCGTTCGTCCCTGGCGCAACCGTGGCCGCCAGCTCGACGGATTGGTGCCCGGTCCCGGTGGCTACCCGGCTCATGCAGCCCCGGGCAGGGACCGTCGCGATCGGGCCCGTCGCAGCGGGCAGGTTGGCCCAAACCCCGTCGGCCTGCATCCCTCGCCCGGGGCTGCCTCCTATGGCGCCTCTTCCGGGTCGGGCGTGGTGAGGGTCCCCCGGCGCTGCTTGAGGAGGCCGACCACAACCTCGCCGACCAGGACGAGGGTCACAGCGGCTAACAGGACAACCGGACGAACGTCGCCGGCGAAGCCCACCGCCAGGATCAGCGGTACCCCGATCCCGGGCCAGGGCAGGCTGGCGCGCAGGGAGCCAGCGGTTCCACCCTGGATCGCCGTCAAGGCAAGCAGGTACAGGCCCACCCCGCCGCACAGAATCCAGCGGATCCCCGACGCGAGCGTCGGCTGCCCGCCTTGCAGGATGGCGCCTTCCAGACCGACTCCGGCTGCGGCCAGTCCCAGGGCGATCGGCCAGTGCCCGTAGGCGTAGATGTCGTGCAACACGGTGCTGCGGTGCCCGCCACGATCGGCCAGGGTATGGGTGGCACCTGCCCCGGCCAGGTCGAAATAGGTCCACCAGAGGCTGACGGCGACAACGAACCCGAGGACGGCGATGGTGACGGTGACCGGTTGCCAGTGGGTCTCGTGAACGCCGACGGCGATCGCGGCGATCGATTCGCCGAGGACCAGGATGACGAAGAGCCCGAACCGTTCTGGGAGGTGCTCGAAATGCAGCGGCAGGCCGGCCGAGCGAATGGTTGCCATGATCGGCGCGGCCGCCTCGGCCGCGACCGCGACCGTCCAGCAGGCGTAGCGGGCCGGAGCGGGGGCGACCGCCCCGACAAGCCACAGCGCTCCGGCAAGGCTCTCGGCGGCCACGTACACCGCGATCAGTTTGCGGGCCTGGACCACATGGCGATAGGCACGCAGGTAGAGGTAGACCAGCACGATGCGGAGGGCGGCCTGGCAGAGCGCGAACTGCGCGGCCAGCTCCCCGGTCGCGTCGGTGGCACTGGCGGCCAGTCCGGCAACGGCGAGCATGGCCGTGAGCTTGGCCAGCCGGTAGACGACGTCGTCGGTGTCGAAGCGGTTGGCGTAGAAGGTGAAGCCGGCCCACGCCCACCACACGCTGGTGAACAGCCCAGCAAACTCCAGCACACCCTGGAGGGTCAGGTCGTTGCGCAATCCGGTCGCGAGCTCGCCGACCACCAGGATGAAGGCGAGATCAAAGAACAGCTCGAGCCAGGTCGCGGTGCGCTGCTTGCCCGCGTCAGTCCCGCTGTCCTGCAGCTGGGGCGGGCGGATCAGATCCGACCAGGTCATCACCGCCGACCCTCACTGGCCCCCATCGCCACAGCTCCTTCGGCGGTCAAGCTTCGACCAGTTGGGCATGCATACGGGCCAGGGCACGGCGCTGCAGGCGCGAGATGTGCATCTGGGAGAAGCCGACCCTGGCCGCGATCTCGTACTGATCCAGCTCCTGAAAGAACCGCAGCACGATCACCTCCCGCTCCAGCTCCGGCAGGGCGGCCACCAGGTCGGGCAGGGCCAACAGATCCTCTGGCTCCTCCCTGGGCTCCGGCGCCGCCACGGAGTCGCCGAGGCAAAGGTCGGAGGCGTCGCCGGTGGGCTGGTCCAGCGACACGTCAAGGCGGCTGCCCGCAGCCGCCAACCCGTCCAGGACCTCCTCTTCGCCCATGTCCAGCTGCTCGGCCAGCTCGGTGGTGGTAGGTGACCGACCCAAGCGCTGGTGCAGCTCATCGGCTGCCCGGCACAGCCGCAGGGATCGTTCCTTCTGCGTCCGGGGCACATGGAGCCGCCAGCTGGTGTCGCGCAGGTGGCGTTTGAGCTCGCCCACCACACAGGCCACGGCGTAGGGGACGAACGGGGTGGCGTAGTCGGGGTCGTAGCGGTCGACGGCGGCGATCAGCCCGGCTCGGGCGCTCTGGATGAGATCCTCGAGGGTGGTTCCGCGGCTGGTGCGATAGCGACTGGCCAGCCGGTCGGCCAGGCCCAGGTAGGCGAGGATGATCCGCTCGCGCAGCCTGGGATCACCGCTGGTGGCGTACTCGACCAGCCACCCCTCGACCTCGGTCGCGGCATCCTGGTCGCCTGGCAGGACCTCCAGGACGGCATCGTTGGAAAGCAGGGGCAGGGTGGTGGACACAGAGCACCTCGTGGCACCGGTCGTCCACGAGGGCTAGGTGAACGTGGCAGCTTCAGCCAGACAATGGCAGTCTCCCCTGTGCCGGTCCTGCGCAAACCTTGGTCGGCCTCCGCCCAACGCTCGACCAATGCAGCTGCTGCGCTGTTTATCACCCGGTCCGCAGGGTGAGTACCCATGGGCGCCGCTCGACGGTGATCACCAGGTGGGCCGGTTCCCCGCCGGGCGGCGCCAGCGGTACCGCTCCACCGCCGACGACAAGGGTGCGCCGGCCGAGCCCGGTCGCGGCCAACGGCAGCCGCTCGAAGCGCTGCGGCTGCCGCAGCTCCAGCCGTACCCAGCCACCCTGCCGTTGCGTCCGCCCGGCCAGGCCGTAGTAGTCGAGCACGGCCTGGCTCGGCGAGCCGACCGCGACCAGCCGGAAGCCCCCGTCCGGGCCGGCCACGAACGACTCGGCTGCCTCGGCCCGGTAGTAGGAGTGGCGGTAGCGCAGCTCGAACCGGCCGCTGGCCGGCAGGACCCGCGCCGCCACCGGCCGGCCATCGGTGCCGGTCACGGTCACCACCGCCCGCTGGGGCAGCAGCCCCACCGCGGCCAGCGCCAGCGGCACGGCGACCGCGACCGGCCAGCGGCGGCGCCCGGAGGCCATCGCCGGCGGCCTAGCCGGCCGACTCCTGGTAGTACCGCTGCGCACCAGGGTGCAGCTCCAGCGGCGTGACCTGCTGGGCGGTCTCCAGGTCCAGGTTCTTGGCCTCCGGGTGGACCTTGACCAGCTCGGACTTCTTGTCGAACAGCAGCTTGGTGAGCTGGTAGGCCAGGTCCTCGCTCATCGAGCGGTTGACGACCAGGTAGTTGGGCACGCCGACCACCTTCACGCCGTCGGCAACGCCCTTGTAGGTGCCGCCCTCGATGGTGGTCTCGGCGTAGACCTCGCCGTACCGGCTGCGCAGCGGCTGCACGTACTCGTCGGTTGGCAGCAGCACGATTCGGCGACTGGTGGCCAGGTCGGTGACGGCGCCGGTGGGCAGTCCACCCGACCAGAAGAAGGCGTCCAGCGAGCCGTCCTTGACCGCCTGCACCGACTCGGCCACACCGAGCTGCTGGCGGCGGAGATCGGTGTCGGGATCGATCCCGGCCTCCTCCAGGATGCGCAGGGCGATGACCTCGGTGCCCGAATTGGGCGACCCGACCGACACCCGCTTGCCCTTGAGGTCGTCGATGCGGTCGATGCCCTTGCCGGCGGTGGCGACCACCTGCGTGTAGTTGGTGTACAGGCGGGCCAAGGCCTGGGCCGGTACCTGCTCCTTGAACGAGCCGCGCCCCTGCACGGCGTCGCTGGCCGTGTCGGCCAGCGTGAAGGCGAGCGCGCTCTTCTCGTCGGCGATCAGCGTCATGTTGTCGACGGAGGCGGAGGTGACCTCGGCGGTCGCCTCGTAGCCCTCGAGGGACGAGGTGATCAGCTTGGCCAGCCCGCCGCCGTAGACGAAGTAGACGCCGCCGGTCCCTCCGGTGGCGATCGACAGCCTCCGCGAGTCGGCACCGCCGCCGCCTCCTCCTCCCCCGCCGCCGCAGCCGGCCAGCGCGACCAGCGCGACCAGGGCGGGCACGGCCCACCGCCGCCAGCCTCTCATGGTTGCCTCCTTGCCTCGATGGTCTCGTCGTTCTCGCCGGGTCCTCCGGGTTTGGCGTCCTCCTGGGCCGGTATGCCCGCCTCCCCGGCCGGTGCGGCACCGCCGGCCGC
>DATABK010000777.1:0-2384 GCA_036259695.1 Actinomycetes bacterium
CGGCGGCCGCTGGCGGCCCGGAACGGGCGGACGTCGGAACCCCCCGGCGGCCGTAGCGGCGGGTGGAGGCGCGGCGGCGGGTGGTGGGGCGGGACCCCCCGGTGACCAGGGCTCGCAACGGGGCCAGGGTGTCGTTGGTGACGTGGCCGGCCCAGACCAGCTCCCAGACGGCCAGGAGGAGCTCGCTGTCGTTGCTGGAGCCGACCGCGTCCGAGAGCTGGCGGAAGAACATCGCTCCCCGCTCGGCCAGGGCGTCGTGGACCTGCTGGGCCAGGGGTGACAGGTCGACCGGCAGGGGTTGGGGGAGGAGCAGGGGCGCGCCGTCGGCCAGGTACAGGCTGACCCAGCCGTCGTCGGAGCCGAGGGCGCCCGACCCGGCCCAGACGACCTCGCCGGAGGCGCAGAGCTGGTCGAGCAGGCCCGGGGTGTAGCCGGGCAGACGGGCGGCCAGGACCTGGCGCTCGAGGGCCGAGGCGGGCACGGCCGCGCCCTGGAGCTGCTCGATCACCCGGAACAGGGCGTCCAGGTCGGCCGAGCGGGGGCCGGCCGGGCCGACGCCCTGCCAGCCGCCGAGGAACCGGGCCATCGCCTCCTGGGGGACGGGCTCGACCTCGCGGCGCAGGGCGGCCAGGGACCGCCGTCGCAGTCGCCGCAGGACCTCGGAGTCCAGCCACTCGCGGCCCGACCCGCCGGGGCGGAACTCGCCCTCCACGACCCGGCCGGCCGCCTCCAGCCGGGCCAGGGTCTGGGAGGCCACGGCCACGCCCAGCCCGAGCCGGCGAGCCGGGTCTTCGGCCACGAACGGCCCGTGGGTGCGGGCGTAGCGGGCCAGCAGGTCGCCGACCGGGTCGGCCACCGGCTCCAGGAACGCCTGGGGCACCCCGACCGGCGGGGCGGCGCCGAGGCCGTCGCGGAGGCGGGCCACGTCCTCGATGGCCACCCAGCGCTCCTGCCCGCCGACCCGCAGCCGCACCGCCCGCCGCGAGGCCTCCAGCTCGGCCAGCCACCCGGGGGCGGCCGCCGGGTCGGCGCTGCGGGCGGCCGCCTCCTGGACGGTCAGGTCGCCGAGCAGCCGCAGGGCGTCGTGCAGGCCGTCGGGGTCGCGGGCCTTGCGCTCGGGGGTGAGCAGCTGGAGCTCCAGCTCCAGGTCGGCCAGGGCGGCCGGGTCGATCAGGTCGCGCAGCTCCTCGCGACCCAGCAGCTCGGCCAGGACCGACCGGTCCAGCGACAGGGCCTGGGCGCGGCGCTCGGCCAGGGGGGCGTCGCCCTCGTACATGAACGCGGCCACGTACCCGAACTGGAGCGAGCTGGCGAACGGCGACGGGAACGGGGTGTCGACCTCGACCACCCGGACCTGGCGGCTGGCCACCTGGGCCATCAGCTCCCTGAGGCCGGGGAGGTCGAACACGTCCTGGAGGCACTCGCGCAGCGTCTCCAGCACCACCGGGAACGACCCGTACTTGGAGGCCACCTGGAGGAGGCCGGCGCTGCGCTGGCGCTGCTGCCACAGGGGCGTGCGCCGGTCGGGCCGGCGCCGGGGCAGCAGCAGGGCCCGGGCCGCGCACTCGCGGAAACGGCTGGCGAACAGGGCCGACCCGCCGACCTCCCCCACCACCAGGTCCTCGATCTCGTCGGGGTCGAACAGGATCGACTCCGCCGCCGGGGCCTCGTCGACCTCGGGGAGCCGGACGACCACCCCGTCGTCGGTGTACATGGTCTGGACCTCGAGGCCGAGGCGCTCCCGGACCCGGGCCTCGATGGCCTGGGACCAGGGGGCGTGGACCTGGGCGCCGAACGGCGAGTGGACACACACCCGCCAGTCGCCGAGCTCGTCGCGGAAGCGCTCGACCACGATGGTGCGGTCGTCGGGCAGGACCCCGGTGGCCTCGCGCTGCTCGTCCAGGTAGGCGCCCAGGTTCTGGGCGGCGAAGTCGTCCAGCCCGGCGTCCCGCAGCCGCTCGGTCCGCGCCTCAGGGGCCAGGCCCGACAGCTCGCGCAGGAACCCGCCGAGGGCGCGGCCCAGCTCGACCGGGCGGCCGAGCATGTCGCCGTGCCAGAACGGCAGCTTGCCCGGCTGGCCGGGGGCCGGGGAGACCAGCACCCGGTCGGAGGTGATGTCCTCGATCCGCCAGGCCGACGCGCCGAGGGTGAACACCTCCCCGACCCGGGACTCGTACACCATCTCCTCGTCCAGCTCGCCGACCCGGGTGGAGCGCTCCCCGACCAGGTAGACCCCGAACAGGCCCCGGTCGGGGATCGTCCCGCCCGACGTCACGGCGAGGTGCTGTGCGTTGCCGCGCGGGGTCAGCACGCCCGCGGACCGGTCCCAGTTGATGCGGGGGCGGAGCTCGGCGAAGTCGCTCGAGGGGTAGCGCCCCGAGAGC
>DATABK010000778.1:0-8328 GCA_036259695.1 Actinomycetes bacterium
GCCGCCGTCCTCGCCCCCGGACGAGGCACCCGAATCCGAGGACCCGGTGCTGCAAGCAGACAGGAGGAGCCCCACGACCGCGGCCAGCGCAACGCCGCCGACCAGCTTCCTTGACCTGTACGCCACTGCTTCCCTCCTGTGGTAGCCAGCTCCGCCCTGCCGGAGACCTCGACGAGGTTGGGATACGACGTTCGCCCGTCCTGTCGGAAGGTGGGCGTACGAGACCCTTTCCCATATCGTGGTCTAGATGAGCCCGTATGTTGGACGTTATCCGGCCCCGGGGCCAGAAACAAGAGCCTCTTTGGTGGTTCCGGGGCGCGCCGTCAGACCGCGGTCAGGGCGGACGCGGGCACGAACTCCCCGCAGTTGACCGGGCCGGTCCATTCGCCGTCCCGGACCAGGACCTGGCCCCGGAGCACCGTCGCCCGGACGCGTCCGCGGAGCTCCCAGCCGTCCCAGAGGCTGTAGTCGCAGGCCGAGTGGAGCTCGGACAGCGAGAGCCGGCCCCTCCAGGAAGGGTCGATCAGGGCCAGGTCGGCGTCGCTGCCGATGGCGATCGCCCCCTTGCGCGGGTAGATGCCGAACAGCTTGGCAGGGTTCTCGGCGGTGAGCTGCGCGTACCTGATGATGTCGAGACGCTCGGACGCCACGCCCTCGGAGAAGACCACGTCCATGCGGGTCTCGATGCCGTTGTGGCCGCCGGGGACGTTGTCGACAGAGGGCCCCGACAGCTTGGCCGCCTTGGGGATGGTGAAGTCGTCCGAGGCGATCGTCTGGAGGTCGCCGTCGGTGATGGCCCGCCACAGCTCGTCCTGGTCGGACCGGTCCTTGAGCGGCGGGTAGTTGTGATAGAGGAGCCCCTCCTCGCCGCCGTACCGCTCTGAGGTGAACGTCAGGTAGTTGTGGAGGACCTCCCCGTACACCGGCAGCCGCGAGTTCCGGGCCTGGCGGATCGCCTCCACCCCCCACGCCGAGGAGACGTGGACGACGTAGAGAGGACAGCCGGTCCGCCTGGCCAGCAGGACCATGCGGCGGACGGCGGCCTCCTCGGCGAGCGGCGGCCGCGCCAGGTGGATGTTGCGGCCGTCCTGCCGGCCGGCGGCGTAGAGGCGGCGGACGTTGTAGTCGATGATGCAGTCGTCCTCGCAGTGGACCATGACGATCCCGCCCGCCGGCTCAACGTGCTGCATCACACCGTAGATCCGGCCGTCGTCCGAGTAGAGGTTGCCGGAGGCCGACTCGCCAGAGAAGGTCGTGAACATCTTGAAGGACGAGACACCGGCGTCGACGACGTGCTCGAGCTCATCCATCACATCGAACCCGACGGCGCCGGTGAGCATGAGGTGCAGCGCGTAGTCCACGTGCGGCCGTTGCTCCTGGAGCTCCTGGAGCTTGCCCTCGACCGCCGACACGGCGCTCCCGTCCCCGGACTGGAGGGCGAAGTCCATGAACGTGGTCGTGCCGCCGAAGGCGGCCGCCCGGGAGCCGTCGACCGCCGACTGGGCGCGCATGACCTCGGTGACGTTGAGGTTGAAATGCACGTGGGCGTCGATGCCTCCAGGAACGACGAACCCCCCGGTGGCGTCCAGCGTCTCGCGCGCGTCCTCCGTCAGCGACCCGGGGGCCGCGATCAGCACGATCTTCCCGTCGCTGACGCCGAGGTCCGCCAGCACGGCGCTCTGCCCGGTCACGAGCGTGCCACCGGTAACCCGTAGGTCGAGCATTTCACGCCCTCCTCTCCACCATGTGGTTGAGAGCATCCCGTCATGTGGACGCTACTCGCCAGGGTGGTCGCGGGCAAGCGCCCGTAGTCCTCGGCGGTGGGCCCGACCGTTCCGCCCTAGCCGCGACCGATGAACGGCATGCTGGTCGCCATGACGGTCATCGTGGCGACGTTGGCGTCCAGCGGCAGCTCCGCCATGTAGAGCACCGCGCGGGCCACGTGGGCCACGTCCATCCGCGGCTCGGGCCGGACGCTGCCATCGGCCTGCGGCACCCCGGCCGCGATGGCCTCGGTCAGGTCGGTTGCGGCGTTGCCGATGTCGATCTGCCCGCACGCGATGTCGTGGGCGCGTCCGTCCAGCGAGGTCGACTTGGTCAACCCGGTGATGGCGTGCTTGGTCGCGGTGTACGCGACCGACCGCGGCCGAGGCGCGTGTGCGGAGATCGAGCCGTTGTTGATGATCCGGCCGCCGCGCGGCTGCTGGCGGCGCATCACCCGGAACGCCTCCCGGGTGCAGAGGAACGCTCCCGTGAGGTTCACCGCGACCACGGCGTTCCACTCGGTCAGCGGGATCGTGTCGAGCTCGCGAGCCGGTGCCCACGTGCCGGCGTTGTTGAACAGCAGGTCGATGCGGCCGTACCGCTCGACCGCCCGGTCGAAGAGCGCCCGCACCGATGCCTCCTCGGTGACGTCGGTCGGCACCGGGTCGAGCACGCCGGGCACCTTGGCGCCCCGCTCGGCTACCGACGCGAGCGCGTCCTGGCGGCGCCCGGCCAGCACCACGACCCAGCCTGCGCCGGCCAGAGCGTGGGCGGCGGCGGCGCCGATGCCGCTCCCGGCTCCCGTGACGATGGCAATCTTGGGCGACTGGTCGGCCATCCATCCTCCCTGATCGTTTGGCTGCCCGTTCTGCTAGCCGGAGGGCTGACGGCCGTCCCTTCTGCGCAGGCGGGCGCCAAGCGTCTGCCGGCTGTGGAACGGCACACCAGCACGCATGGTGTCGCCACCGGATCGGTGCGCGGGCGCCGGGGGAGCAGCAAGTGGGTGCTCGGCCTTGATCCGCTCGGCTCGTTCCAGCTCCAGTGATCGCAGGAGCTGCTCGATGCGCTCCAACTGCGACCCGGTCGCCGGCAGGTCGTAGGCGTCGCGGACGAACCGGGCCATGTCGGCTCGGTAATCGTGTCCGAAGGAGGCGAACTCGCCCGGGACCGACAGCATCGCGTTCATCGCGTCGGTCGCCGTCTGGATGAAGGTGATGAGCGGCAGCCAGCGCATGGCGTCGGGGACCCCGCGGCCCCGCTGCCCGTCGGCCAGCCACTGCGGTCGTTGGACGATCAGGTCAGGGCCGAACACGGCAATGGGGTCGTTGTCATGCGACAAGATGACCGCGCGCATCCGTTCCCGGTCCTCACCCTCGAGCGCAGCGAGCTGCTCATGGCGGTCGAAGACACCGACAGTTCCGGACGGGACCAGCGTGTGGCTGCCGCGGATCATGCCGCTCCTCGACCACTTGGCCAGCCACGGCAGCCCCACCCACAGGGCGCGGTCGATGCCGTAGTGGTCGAAGCCCTCGATGCCCTGGTACATGATCACATCCGAGCTGGTCCAGGCGCCGAGGCTCTCGCCGAAGACCAGTACCCGCGGCCGCCGCTCGGGTGGGCGCTCTTCCAGCCGCTGCTTGACTCCCCACAGCAACAGGCGGAACTGACCGCGACCCAGGGCGACCTTCTGGATCGACAGGAACGACGGGTACCTGGCGTACTGGATGCAGCAGGTGGCGATGTCGCCGCGGGTGAGGAGCTCGGCCGCCTCGATCAGGGTGTGATCGACCCAGCCGGTGCCGGTGGGGGAGATCAGCAGCAGATGGGAGCGGTCGAAGGCCCCAGTGCGGGCGAGCTCGGCCAGGGCCAACTCGGCTCGGCCGGTCTGGTACAGCGGTTCGCTGTTGAACCCCACATAGGTGCGGATCGGGTGGGCGACCGCCGGCTCCTCCATCACCTCCTGGATGAGCTCTGGGGTGACGACATCGGTGACGAACCGGCGTCCCTGCTGGCCGAGGTCGGCATACGGCAGCAGGCTGTCGGGAGACCCCGACACCAGCGGGCTGGTCGGAGGCGTCCCATAGCCTCCCTCCAGCTTCTGGTTGGCCCGCCCGACATAGGCAACTCCGGCGCTGTAGGCCGCCGAGGCTCCCGCGGCCCACACGCCGGCATTGACGAGCCGGGCGAGCACCCGCTTGGACCGCCCGGGCCCGAAGTAGGACTCGAGCGCACTCCGGGACCAGGCGAAGCCCCGGGACAGCCCAGTCCCGGCCGCCGTGACCCCAAGGGAGGTCACCAGCGCGCCCGGCAGCATCGAGGTCGGCAGCGACGACCGCGGCACGACCGGCTCCCGCGCCGCCAGCCGCCGGCCCGCCCGGTACAGCAGCCCGGCGGCGCCCACCGCGCCGGCGGCCAACGGCTGGATGGCGGGCCGGGTCGGGTAGCGGCGTTGCAGGAAGCGGCCAAGATCATGGACGGCCCCTCCGGCGGCACCGTCCCGCAGCAGCCGCCCCGTTGACCGCACCCCTGCCACCCACAACTTCTGGCCAGCCCGCTCCGGAACAGCCGCAAGCACCGCCCCGGCGCCGCCGACCACCGCCCGTGCCGTGAGCTGGGCGGGCAGGGCCGCGTCGGCCGGCACGGCCGTCCGGGTCAGCGTCTCGACCACGCCGGTCGTCGCACGGACTCCGAGGACGCTGAGCCCCATGGCCACGCCCTGCAGCCTCGCGGTGCGCGGCATCAGCGACGGTCCCAGGGCATCCAGTGCCGCGACAGGCTCCCGGGGCGCCGACGGGGACGCCGCCAGCGGGTTCAGCTCCCTCGCCAGCCGACGCGCCTGGTCCGACCAGGCGCCCACACCAGGCCCGGCGGACAGTCGCCGCATAGCATCAGCCTCCTGCCTCAGAGGAGCGACCCAGCGGGCCGTGAGCGGTCACCCATCTTGCACTGATCTGCCGTTCAAGGCAGCCGTCCGTTCGAAGCGCTGTTCCAGGAGCGGCCGGTGGGCGTCGGCTCATCGTCCTTGCTAGGGGTCCAGCTCCAGTCGCCCGTGCGAGCGCTGGCTGAGCGCCTGGCGCAGCTCCTGGCGGGTGATGAACCCAAACTCGGTGGAGGCTGTGTCCCTGAGCCGTAATGCACTCGGCCCTGCCGCGCTGAAGCGCTGGGTGACACAGCCCCCGAGGAAGGTGTAGGCGCGGGTGGCGGAAAACTCCGTGCTGTTGCGGTCGACGCGCAGAAAGCGGCGTGCCCCTGGCTGCTCGGAGGTCACCTCGGTCGCGCCGGCCAGGTCACAGGAGGCGGTGAGCCTGACCACCATCGCCGCCCTGCCGCCGCGGTCGTGGTCCAGGGTGATCACCGAGCGGCCGTTGTTCACCGCCACCTCGGCGACCTTCCAGTCGACCGGCACCAGCTGGAGGCACGGTATCAGTGAGGCCGACGGCACCGACTGGGCCATTAGCCACAGCGGCTCCAGGTCGCCGCAGCCGACGTCCTTGACCCCCAGCGACGTCGCGACGGCCACCTCGTTGCTGAAGAGATGCCTGGGGTTCAAGGCGGCCAGGACGACCAGGGCCAGGATGGCTGCCCACAGCCCGACCCGGCGGGCGCTCCAGCGCTGGACTCGGATCGGCTGGGGCGGGCTCGGCAGCAGCCGGATGAACTCGGCGTGCAGGTTCCGGCCCTGGGCCCGCAGCATGTGGCGCAGCTGGGAGGGGAGGGCCAGGCCGCGGGCGGCGGCAAACCCCTCGGTGATCTCCTCCACGGTGAAGTAGTGGAGGGCCCGCCGGTAGACCCGCTCCGGGCTGGAGCGCAGGGCCAGGCACAGCATCATGTTGGCCAGGTCCACGGCCTGGCGCCAAGGCGAGGGGCGGGCCTCGACGAAGGCGACGTCGATCAGGAGCATGCGGCCGTCGCGGACCAGCAGGTTGGCCGGCTTGATGTCGCGGTGGGCCAGGCCGGCGTCCCACAGCTTGCGGATGATGCCAAGGCCGTCGTCGATGACCTGGTCGTCGACCTCGGCCTCGCCAAGCTCCACCGCGCCGGCGAAGAACTCCGAGACCAGCAGGTACTCCCGTTCGGGAGTGAGCTCGACGAAGCCGAACGGGGCTGGGCTGGGCAGCCCGGCGGCGTGCAGCTTGTGGAGGGCGTAGTCCTCCTGCTGGACCAGCCGCCGCACGCCGTGGAAGGGCTTCTCGTCCTCCAGGCGGCCGTAGAGCAGCTCCCGGCCCAGCTTGTACCAGCGGTCCGAGCGCAGATGGCTCTGGGCGTACAGCTTGCCGAACAGCTGTCGGGGCGGGTTGCCCTTGACCTTGATGCGCAGCGGGGTCGAGCCGGCCGAGCCCGCCAGCCCGAACGGTTTGACCTCCTCCACAATGAGGCCGAGCTGATCCTCCAGGGCCCGCCGGATGGCCTCGCCGCGGGCGCCGCCGACATCCAGATGGGCGCTGCGACCCCGCCGGTAGGTGACCGGATAGGACTCGTTGGGGGTGAACCGGCGAAACAGCAGCAGTGGGAGGGCCACCCCGAGGACCACCCCGATCAGCACATCGGTCGGGGCGTCGACGCCCAGCGCCATCCGGGCCAGAGCGACCAGGCTGATCAGCCCGGCCACCAGCCACTTGCCGAGGTTGCGCCAGCGACCCTCGGGCACCAGCGTGTACAGCACCGCCATCAGGCCCGCAGTGAGGAAGGCGACCTGCACCGACGGCATCGCCCAGCCACCCCAGCTCGACCGGAGGTCGACCCCGAACGGGCGCGGCCGCCGAGCGATCATTGCCAGGCCAAGGGTGAGAAAGGCTCCGAGCTGGGCGACGACCAGCCACACGATCAGGTGCCGCCAGCGCCGCAAGACCAGCAACACCAGCATCAGCCCATACGACAGCGTCCAGAGCACCCACCAGGAGGCGACGCGGGCCAGGCCCCGCAGGGGCGCCACCAGCCCTGGGCCGGCCAGCCCGGCCAGCCAGCCCACGACCGCGTCGTCGACGACGGTGACCGCCACCGCCGGGCCCCGCATTCCGCGGGCGAAGATGGCCAGGGTGAGCCCGACCAGCACCGCCGCGGCCACCAGCCAGCCGACGCCGCTTGTCTGCAGCCGATACGGCAGGGGCGGGGCCGCCCCGGTGGGCCGCCGCCGCCGCGGCGACCGGACAGCCTCACGCAGGGTGGGATGCAGCGGTTGAGCGCTGGTCGACGTTGAGCGATCGGCGGGCAGGTCCATGGCCACTCCTAACCGGGGACAGCTGGAGCCCCGGCAAAACGACCTTGTTTGCTGGCTTGCGGGTTGTCAAGGCTCACAACCGTTGGCGATCAGCCGCTTGGGGCATACGCAGCCGGCCGCATTTGAAGCAGGCTTCGCCTGCGCGTCAGGATCGACGGCCCCCCTGGTGATCCTCCCACCGCTCATGGCGCCGGCGAGGAGCGCGCCGCTGGATGGTCACTGGAGCCGGTTGCATCCCGAAGCCACACGCGTCGCGGTCCAATGCTTGGAGAGAGTGGATGGTCGGCTCGGCCGGTGGGGTTGGCCACCAGCGCCGCCCGGATGTCGCCCTGGTGGGCGTCGCCGGCTGGTTACCGGCCGGTCGGCTGTCCTGCCTGGATCCGGGAGCCCTTGCGGGTCCGTAGGGCATCGGCCTTGGTCCGCTCCGGGAACCGGCCGGCGTACTCGCGTTCCAACTGGAGCATGCGCTCGGTGTGATTCAGGAGCGCCTGGCGCGTGCCGTGGAAAAACGTCTCCTCGCGGGTCGCGTACAGGTAGCGCAGTTCGCGCTCCAGTGCCTCATCGTCGAGCCGATGAGGATCAAGGCCGAACTTGCCCGCCATGGCGGTCCCCTTCCATCCGGCTGATGTTGACGCAGTCAGTGCAGGCGGTGCCGTGGCCGGTCGGTTTGCTGGTCGACTCCTCCATCAGCCTACCGCGCGCTCGGTCCACCAGGGAGAATCAGCGTGCGGCCCTGGCCTCGGACAGGCGGGAACGCGGCACCCGGGAGTCCACCAGGCCGGGAACTCGTCATCGCTGCCGAGGCGCAGGCGATGTCGGGGTTGTCGCCGGTGGTGCCGCGCTCCAAGGCCCCGCGGGCGAATCCGGCAACGGCGTCGCCGACCTGCAGGGTCCGCGTGCCGCCCTCCTCGGCGGGCACGGTGCCCGACCGGACCCAGCCGATGTTGCCGTCACCGGTCAGGCTGTACGCGTCCTTGCCCCAGTCCCAGACCTTCCAGGTGATGTCGCCGCCGAACACCTTGTGCCAGCCGGCCTGGAGCCACTCCCAGCCGAGCCACAACCGGGCCACCAGCCAGATCCAGGCGGCCGTGCTCGATCCGAACAGCCACTTCGAGAATGCCGGTTCCTCGATGTACACCGGTGCGCTCGACGGACGCCCATTGGCGCTGCTTGCCATGGCGCGACCCGCCTCCTTTCCTTCACCCAACGGCACCTTGCCGCCCGCGAGACCAGCATCCCGCGGCGCGGCGCCCGGTCATGGGCCGAAGGACCGGGACCCGGCGGGACCTCCGGCCCTAGGGAGGGGGACCGGGCCGGGCCAGCCTGGGTGGGACCAGGCCCGGAGC
>DATABK010000779.1:0-5292 GCA_036259695.1 Actinomycetes bacterium
CCCTGGTACGCCGAGGGCTCCAAGACCGTCGGCCTCGAGGTGGCCGAGCAGCTGGGCTGGTCGCTGCCCGAGCACGTGGTCGTGCCGGTCGCCTCCGGCGCCCTGCTGACCAAGGTCCGCCAGGGCTTCGGGGTCCTGGCCGACCACGGCCTGGTCGAGCGGACGCCGGCCAGGATCCACGGCGCCCAGTCCACCGGCTGCAGCCCGGTGGCCACCGCCTTCGCCGCCGGGGCCGACGAGGTCACCCCGGTCCGGCCCAGCGGCATCGTCAAGTCGCTGGCCATCGGCGACCCGGCCGACGGGGCCGAGGCCCTGGCCACGGTCCGTCGCACCGGCGGCCGCGTCGAGGCGGTGGACGACCAGGAGGTGGTGGAGGCGATCGAGCTGCTGGCCCGCACCACCGGCGTGTTCGGCGAGACGGCGGCCGGGGTGACCGTCGCCACCGTCGCCCGCCTGGCCGCCAGGGGCGAGTTCCGCCCCGGCGAGCGGGTCGTGGCCCTGATCACCGGCCACGGCCTCAAGACCCGCGAGGTCCTCGACGGCCGGGCCGGGGCCACCGTCACCGTCCGACCCAACATCGACGCCCTGTCCGAGGCCCTGGAGCCGCTCCAGCCGGGCCTGGCCGTGACCGCCTGAGCGTCTACCAGTCGCCGGCCCGCCAGCGGCGGTAGATCTCCAGTCCGTCGGGGCAGAACGGCCATTCCTGGATGCGGGCGTCCAGCTCCTCGAGGGTCAGGAAGGCCCCCCAGGCGATCTCGCTGGCCTGGGTGCGGATGGGGCCGTCCCAGGTGACCTCGAACAGGGCGCTCCAGCTCGGGTTCTCCCGGCCGCGGTAGCGGTGCCGGAACAGGAACCGCGGCTCCGGCCCGACCACGCCCAGCTCTTCGGCCAGCTCGCGCCGGGCCGCCTCCAGATAGGTCTCGCCGGCGCCAAGGACCCCGCCGGCGGCGGTGTCGTACATCCCCGGGTAGACGTCCTTGTCGTCGGTGCGCCGGTGCACGTACAGCCGCCCGGCCGGGTCCCGGCACAGGATCGAGGAGAACCGGTGCAGCAGCTTGCGGGCCCGCACCTCCCGCCGGGTGGCCTGGCCGACCACCCGGTCGTCCTCGTCGACCACGTCCAGCAGCTCGTCGCCAGGGTCGATGCCGTCCACCTTCCGGTCTCTCGGGCGATCCTGCAGCAGAGCGTACGGGGGAAATCGCGTCTGGAACCGTACCCGCCGGCCTGCCCTGCGGCTGATCACCTGTGGAGGGGGCTTCGACCGGTCCACCGGCCACTACCGCGACAACATCGTCATCTTCGCCCATGCAGGTTATTGACAGTGTCATATAACAGTGTCATCGTTGAAGCATGCAGGAACCACGCTGGACGCTTGACGAGCTCGCGGAGCGGGTCGACGCCGCCCTGGCGGTGGACTACCGCGGCCAGCCCAGCGGCCGGGTCCGGGCCGTTCCCGACCGGCGGGCCATCCGCTGGTACACGACCATCGGGCTGATCGACCGCCCCATCGCCCACCGCGGCCGGACGGCCCTGTACGGCCCCCGTCACCTGCTCCAGCTCGTCGCCGTCAAGCGCCTCCAGGCCAAGGGAATGCCCCTGGTGGCCATCCAGCAGGAGCTGGCCGGCGCAACGGACACCCAACTCGCCCGGGTTGCCGACCTGCCCTCGGGCGCCACGGTGCCCATCGCGCCGGTCACATCCGGGAGCGGGTCGCCGTCGCGGCTGAGCGCCCTGGACGGTGGGCGGCAGACGGCCGGGGTGCAGCCGGCAGCGGGTCCGCCTGGGAGCGTCGCCGCCCGGGCGCGACGGGCCGACTTCTGGCGCGAACCGCCAGCTGCCCTCACCGCCACGGCCGCCCCCGACCCCGCCGCTCCGGTCTCGACCCTGCGGGGGATCCAGCTGGGCGAGGGAACGACCCTGCTGCTGGAGCCGGGGCGGGAGCTGGATGCGGCCGACCTCCAGGCGATCCTCGAAGCCGCTGGGCCGCTGCTGGCCGTGCTCCGGAACCGTGGGCTCGGCCGAACGGCCGGGAACCAGGAACCGACGCCTGGCCCTCGGCTGGCGAAGGAGCACGAACCACCATTGAGCTCGCGCCGGGACCCTGGGCCCGGGGGCGGACGTGAACCACGAAGGGAGCGCCCATGACCTCCTACCTGCCGCTGCTGAACGACCACGAGCTGGGGACGGCCGGGGAGGCCGGGGTCGGCGCGATCACCACCGAGCGCGGCAACCTCCCCCTCCAGGCGATCGACGTCGACGCCACCATCACCGGGCTCGTGGCCCGGGTCGTGCTCACCCAGACGTTCGCGAACCGGTTCGACCAGCCGCTGGAGGCCAGCTACATCTTCCCGCTGCCGGACAGGGCGGCCGTGACCGGGTTCCGCATGGAGGCCGGGGAGCGGGTGGTCGAGGGCGTGCTCAAGGAGCGTGGACGGGCGAGGGCCGAGTACGACACCGCGGTCAAGGAGGGCCGGAGGGCGTCGATCGCCGAGGAGGAGCGCCCGGGCGTGTTCACCATGCGGGTCGGGAACCTGCTGCCGGGCGAGGAAGTGAAGGTCCGGCTGGTCATGACCGGGCCGCTGCCCTGGGAGGAGGGTGAGGCCACCTTCCGCTTCCCCCTGGTGGTGGCGCCCCGCTACATCCCGGGGGCGCCGCTGGAGGGTGAGCCGGTCGGCCTGGGCACCGAGCCCGACACCGACGCGGTCCCCGACGCCTCCAGGATCACCCCCCCGGTGCTGCTGCCCGGCTTCCCGAACCCGGTCGACTTGTCGATCAGGGCCCGGATCGACCCGGCCGGTCTTCAGCTCGGGGGGGTGCGCTCCAGCCTGCACACGGTCGTGGAGGAGGAGCGGGACGGAGTGAGGACGCTCAGGGTCGAGCCGGGGGAGCGGGCCAACCGCGACTTCGTGCTCCGGCTCCAGACCGGCTCGGCCGCGGTGGCGACGGGGCTGACCGCCGCCGAGGACGCCGAGGGCGGGCGCGGGACCTTCGCCCTGGCCCTCCTGCCGCCGGTCGGGGTCGACACCGGAACTCCCAGGGACCTCGTGTTCGTGCTCGACCGGTCGGGCAGCATGGGCGGCTGGAAGATGGTGGCCGCCCGGCGGGCGGTCGCCCGGATGGTGGACGCGCTGACCGAGCGGGACCGCTTCGCGGTCCTCGCCTTCGACAACCTGATCGAGACCCCGCCGCAGCTGGGGGAGTCCGGGAGGCCCAACCCGAGCCCCCAGGCGGAATGGGGGTCCGGGGGGCTGGAGCCGAGCTCTCCGGCGCGCGGGAACGGCCTGCAGGTGGCCGGCGACCATGCCCGCTTCCAGGCGGTCGACTACCTCTCCCGGCTGGAGGCCCGCGGTGGCACCGAGATGGCGGCGCCGCTGAGCCGGGCGCTCGAGCTGCTCACCGGACCGGCGGGCGGGGAGCCGGAAGGGCGCGACCGGGCGCTGGTGCTGGTGACCGACGGGCAGGTGGGCAACGAGGACCAGATCCTGCGGCTGCTCGCCCCGCGGCTGGGCGGGGTGCGCGTCTACGCGGTCGGGGTCGACACCGCCGTGAACGAGGGGTTCCTCAAGCGGCTGGCCGGTCTCGGGGGTGGCGCCTACGAGCTGGTCGAGTCCGAGGACCGGCTGGACGCGGTCATGGACCGGGTCCACCGGCGCATCGGGGCCCCGGTGCTGACCGGGCTGGAGCTGGAGCCGGCCGGGTTCGACATGGACCGGGCGTCGCTGGCCCCGCGGCGGCTGCCCGACCTGTTCGCCGGATCGGCGCTGGTCGTGAGCGGCCGGTTCGAGGGCGCGCCAGAGGGGGCGGTCGTCGTGCGTGGGCGGGACGCCGCCGGCCAGCCGTGGTCGGCGACCGTGCCGGTGACGCGCACCGAGTCTTCCGCGCTGACCGCGACCTGGGCCCGCGCCCATCTGCGGGACCTGGAGGATCGGTACGCCACCGATCCGTCGCCCGACCGGGACCTGGAGCGGCGGATCGTCGAGACCTCGCTCCGATTCGGGGTGCTGTGCCGGTTCACCGCCTTCGTGGCCGCCGACGTGCAGGTGGTGAACGAGGGCGGGGTCGTGCACCGGGTCCTGCAGCCGGTGGAGGCCCCGGCCGGGTGGACCATGTTCGAGCGGGCCGGGCTGGCCGCCGCGGCCATGCCCATGGCCCGCATGGCCGGCGGACCGTTCGGCGGCGTCGCCGGGTCCTCCGTCGGCCGAACCGCCGGGCCCCGGCGGTCCCTCGGCAAGCTCGACGCCCGCCTGGGCGGCCTCCCCGGCCGGGTCGGCCCCCGCCGCTCCGGCGGCTTCGCCTCCCAGCCACTCGGCGGCGCCGACCTCACCCCCTACCGACACCGCGCCGCTCAGCTCGCCACCCTCCTGGAGAGCGATCGCCCTCTCCCAACGCTGGTGGGGCCGAGCCGGGCGACGGCGGGGAGCCCGGGTGGCCCCCGGATCCCGGGAGACCCTCAGGTGGGAATCGACCTGGAACGGCGGCTCGGGTTGGTTCGGGTAGGGGTTGAGGCGCTGGTGGCCGACCTCGAATCGGTGGATGCCGTGGACGAGGAGGTGCGGCCGCTGCGCGACCTGGTCACCGAGCTCGGGTCGGTGCCCGCGCCGGCGGGCTCCGACCGGGCCCGGCTGGAGCGGTTGCGCGAACGGGCGCTGGCCGTGCTGCGGGCGTTCGCGGCCGCGCCGGGACCGGGACCGGGCCAGCCGCCGGTGCCCGCGCGACCGCCGGACCCACAGCGCGACCCGCACTTCTGGCGGCGCTGACCCGCGCCCACCCCACCCGGCCTCCTGGTTACAACACCGCCGATCGTGGTCAACATCTTGGGACCAGCGAAGTCGAGGAGGTTGGTGTGCCGTCGTTGCCGTTGGCGCATGAGAAGTGGTTCGTCGACGACCCGGCGTCGTTCGGGGCCGACTGGGACTTCGCGCTGGCGGCGCCGTCGCTGATCTTGATCGCCGCGGTGGCGGTGGTGGCGCTGGTCTGGCATGTGGTCGGGGGGCGGGTGCCGAGGCCGGAGCTGCCGTTCCTGGAGCCGCTGGGGCGGCTGGCGCCGTGGATCCCGCGGTTGCTCGGGATTCACCTGGGCGTATCCCTGCTGTCGCTGGCTGTCCAGGACGCCTACCTGGCTCCGAACCTGTCGCTGGAGGAGGTGCCCGGCGGGGCGG
The DNA here is from genome assembly GCA_036259695.1 of Actinomycetes bacterium. Classification (GTDB taxonomy): domain Bacteria; phylum Actinomycetota; class CALGFH01; order CALGFH01; family CALGFH01; genus CALGFH01. Next base: position 5,160 of record DATABK010000779.1, read on the forward strand.
CCATCGCCTTTGCGCAGGGGCTGCTCGGGGTGTGGTTCATCACCGGGATGTGGCTGCGGCCCGCCGGGCTGGTGACGTTGCTGCTGGGGCCGCTGGCGGCGCTGCTGGCCGGGCCGGTGGCCATGCTGGAGGC
>DATABK010000780.1:0-8382 GCA_036259695.1 Actinomycetes bacterium
CCTGGCCGCCGCCATCACCTGCACCCGCCCGGGCGCCGACCCCCCGACCGCCGCCGACCTGGCGACGGCCTCGGCCTGAGGGAGCACGCGCGCAACCCGTTCGCGACCCTGTTCGCGGGAAGAACGGTCGGGTACTCTACGGCGTATTGTGCCGTTTCGCCCCTTCTGCGGTGTCGGAGGGGGGTGAGCGAGAGGAGCCGTCATGCGGCGAGTGCTCCGGCCATTTCGACTCGGTGGTGTCGGGATCTGCCTGCTGCTGGTGGTGGGGGTGGTGGCGGCGCCCTCGGCGGCCCGATCCGGGGCCGGGGACGCGGGGGCGCGGCCCTGGATGGACAGCTCGCTCAAGCCCAAGGCCCGGGCCGAGCTGCTGCTGGCGGCGATGACGCTGGAGGAGAAGGTCGGGCAGATGACCCAGGCCGAGCGGGGGGCCGTCACCGGCGACCCGTCGCTGGTCACGACCTGGCGGCTGGGGTCGGTGCTGTCGGGCGGCGGGTCGGTGCCGACGCCGAACACGCCGGAGGCGTGGGCCGACATGGTCGACGAGTTCCAGGCCCGGGCGCTGGCGACGCGGCTCGGGATCCCGCTGATCTACGGGGTCGACTCCGTGCACGGGCACGGGAACCTGGTCGGGGCGACCGTGTTCCCGCACAACATCGGCCTCGGGGCGACCCGCGACCCGCGGCTGGTGGAGCGGATCGCGCACGTGACCGCCGAGGAGACCCGGGCCACCGGGCCCCAGTGGATCTTCGCCCCCTGTGTCTGTGTGGCCAGGGACCTGCGCTGGGGCCGGACCTATGAGAGCTTCGCCGAGGACCCGGGGCTGGTCATCAAGATGACGACGGCCATCGACGGGCTCCAGGGCCGGCGGGCCGGTTCGCTGGACGAGCCGGACCGGGCCCTGGCCACGGCCAAGCACTACGCCGGCGACGGCGACACCGAGTACGGCACCGGGTCGGGTGACTACCCGATCGACCAGGGCATCACCGTGACCAGCCGGCGCGACTTCGCCCGGATCGACCTGTCCCCGTACGTGGCCGCGGTCCGCCGCCACGACGTCGGCAGCGTGATGCCGTCGTTCTCCAGCGTCGACTGGACCGAGGACGGGGTCGGAAACCCGCTGAAGATGCACGCCCACCGTGAGCTCATCACCGGGGTGCTCAAGGGCAGGCTCGACTTCGACGGGTTCGTGATCTCCGACTGGGAGGGGATCCACCAGATCCCCGGCGACTACGCCACCCAGGTCCGCACCGGCGTCAACGCCGGCATCGACATGTTCATGGAGCCCTTCAGCTACCAGGCCTTCGAGACCACCCTGCTGGCCGAGGTGGCCGCCGGCCGGGTGTCGCAGGCCCGCATCGACGACGCCGTGCGGCGCATCCTGGTCAAGAAGTTCGAGCTCGGCCTGTTCGAGCGCCCGTTCACCGACCGGCGGCATCTGGACGAGGTCGGCTCGCCGGCGCACCGCGCCCTGGCCCGCCGGGCCGTCGCCGAATCGCAGGTCCTGCTCAAGAACCGGGGCAGGGTCCTGCCCCTGTCCGGCCACGAGCGCATCTACGTGGCCGGCAGCAACGCCGACGACATCGGCAACCAGGCCGGCGGGTGGACGGTGGCCTGGCAGGGCCTGTCCGGCGACATCATCCCCGGCAACACCATCCTGGAGGGGATCCGCCAGGTCGCCCCGGACGCCGAGGTCACCTTCAGCGAGGACGCCTCGGCCCCGACGGCCGGCAGCGACGTCGGCATCGTGGTCGTCGGCGAGACCCCGTACGCCGAGGGCTTCGGCGACGTCGGCGGGCCGCTGTGGCAGGACGACGGCGTGCCCCGCGAGCCCAAGACGATGCGGCTGAACGCCGCCGACCGGGCCGCGGTCGACCGGGTCTGCGGCGCCATCGCCCAGTGTGTCGTGGTGGTCGTCTCCGGCCGGCCGCTGGTCCTGACCGACCAGCTCGGCCGGATGGACGCCCTGGTCGCCTCCTGGCTGCCCGGCAGCCAGGGCGAGGGCGTGGCCGACGTGCTGTTCGGGGAGCGGCCGTTCACCGGCCGGCTCTCGATGACCTGGCCGCGCACCCTGGAGCAGGAGCCGATCAACGCCGGCGACCGGAGCTACGACCCGCTGTTCCCCTACGGCTTCGGCCTCCGCACGTCGGTACGCTGACCGCGGTGAACGCCTCCAGTTAGTCGGACGTTGGCGGGGGCTGCGAGCCTCGGGAGGTATGGGAAGGGGCCCGAACTGGCACCCTCCTCGGCACCTCGCCATAGTCCGGCGGTCCAGGACGGATGCCCGTGAACACCAGGTCGCGGAGTGGGTGCTGGCGGCGGTCGCGATCGTGCTCACGCTGGTGATCCTGGTCGGCCAGATGCTCGGCCGCCCGGATGCCCCCGACTCCGAGGCCGCCCCACCGGCCACCGCCACCGGGCCCACCGGCCCCAAGGCCACCAGCCAGCCGGCCGCCGATCCCCCGTCGCCCGGATGGCTGGCCCTTGGCGGGGCCCGGGTCGCGGCGGCCGAGCCGGCCGGAGCCGGGCGGCGACCGGGCCGCTTCACCGCCACCGGCGCCGGCGACCAGGGCATCGCCCTGGGCGGGTTGCTCCGCTGCGTCCCCGGCCGGACCTATGCCGCCACCCTGCTGGTCAGGGCGAGCAAGCCGGGCACCCTGCTCCAGGTGACCCTGCTCGAGACGGCCGCCGGCCGGCGGGTGGCCGCCGACTCCATCGGGGCCGTGCTGTCCAACGCCGGCTGGCGCCGGGTCTAGATCGCCCACGAGGCCCACAAGCCGGGCACGGCCCTGGCCGTGGAGGTCGTGCTCCCCCGGGGCTCGCCCCGGGCCACCGTCCTGGTCGGCGATCTGGTGGTGGAGGCCAGCCAGACCCACCCTGAGGGCTAGGCGCCCAGCTCCATCGAGGCCTCGGCGGCCAGGTCGCGGACCACCCGGACCAGCGACCGCTCCTCGGCCTCGAAGCGCCTGGCCGGCACCGAGATGCCAAGGGCCGCCACCAGGGCGTTGCGGCCGTCCCGGACCGGGGCGGCGATGCAGCAGGCCCCGCTGGTGAACTCCTGGAGGTCGAAGGCGACACCGCGCTCGCGCACCGACAGCAGGTGTCGCCGGAAGGCGGCCGGGCTGGTGATGGTGGCCGGGGTGTAGCGCTTGTAGGCCGGGCCGTGCAGGCTGGCCGGCCACTGCTCCTCGGGCAGCTGGGCCAGGAACAGCTTGCCAAGGGCCAGGCTGTGGGCGGCCCCCCGGAAGCCCTTGGTCACCTCCTGGAGCTCCCTGGCCCCCCGGCGGCCCCGGATCTGCACCACCTCCAGGTCGCCGTTGCTCCAGCGGGCCGAGTACGCCCTGGCCGAGGCCCGGTCGCGCAGCTCCTCGAGCACCGGGGTGAGCCGCTCGGGCTGGGTGGTGGCGGCCAGGTAGCCTTCGTGGAGCTGGCTGACCTTGGGGCCGAGGGTGTACAGGCCCGGGCCGGCCGGGGACACCTCGGCCAGGCCCTGCTCGCGCATGGAGCGGATCAGGTAGTAGCCCGAGGAGAGGCTGATGTCGAGCCGGCGGGCCAGCGCCTTGATGGGGATGCCCCTGGGGTGCTGGGCGATGATGTCGAGCGCCTGGAAGGCGTGCTGGGCCGTTGACAGCACGCGGCCGGACGCGCGTCGACGCTCTCCCCCGTTGGTCGCGTCCGGCACGGCAACCCCCTTCCCCGGCGGGGACCGGCATGCGCCAGCGTAGCGCTCGGGCTGTCGCGCGGCGTAGGTCTGTGTTCCGCTGGGCGGGACGCCAGCAGGCCGAGCTAGTCAGGGAGCGGGGCGGGGGCCGGGAGGTCATAGCGGGTGGCGAGCATGCCCCGGCAGAAGCCGGCGTTGCCCTCGATGCTCACCCGGGTCAGGCGGGCGAGCTGCAGGTGGCGCTCGAGCAGCTCGGCGGGGATGGGGTTGCCGTCGGTGTCCACCACCAGCGGCGCTCCGGGGCCGGTGTCCAGCCCCAGCTCGGCCCGCCGCCGCCGGTAGGCCTCCAGCTCCGGCGACGGCGCCAGGTCGCCCAGGCGCAGGCGGCCCACCTCGGCCGTTGTCGCGCCCGCCTCCAGCAGGGCCTTGACCAGCCGCTGCTGGCGGTTGAGCAGCGCCTTGCGCCGGAACAGGGTGCGCAGCTCGTCGAGCTCGTCGTCGGCCAGCCCGTCGAAGGACGCCTGGAACCCGCGCCGCTGGGCGATGCCGCTGTTGATCTCCTCGGAGGTGAAATGGTCGTCGAGCACGACCTCGGCCCGTCCGACCCCGGGCACGGCCCGCACCGCCACATCGGCGTCGGCCACCATCAGGTAGGCGAAGTTGGGCGCGCAGAAGTACGTTGGCAGGCGCAGGTGGACCCGGACGCTGTCCCCCTCGACCTCGAGGGCGGACACGAAGCCGAGGTCGGGGAGGGGCTCGTCCAGCTCGGGGTCCCGTACCGTGCCGAGCGCCTCCAGGACCGCGGCCCGGATCGTCCCGGTCACTCGCTGTGCCCGCCGACGCTCGCCTCCGCCGGGATCGCCGGCTTCTCGGTGACGTCCGGGCCGGTGCCCTGGTCGCCGGCGCTGACGCCCTCCGGCACCTCGAGGCCGTACAGCCGGGCCGCGTTCAGCCCGAGGATCTTCCTCTTCACGTCGTCGGTGAGCTCGGGGTACTCGTTCTCCATCGGGTACTGGTAGTCGACGAACTTCTCGACCAGCCACTTGGGGTGCCACAGGGCGTAGTCGCTGGCGAACAGGAGGCGGTCCTCGCCCATCCAGTACAGGAGCTCGCCGACGATCTGGCCGAAGTAGGCCGGCCGGGTGTGGATGAACGGCATCGCCACCGCCAGGCCGCCGTAAAGGTTCGGCTCCTGGGTGCCGATCCAGCACATGTCCTCGAGCCGGGGGAGGCCGACGTGCTCGACGATGAAGTTGAGCTCGGGGAAGGTGCTGGCGGCGTCGTCGACGTCGGCCAGGTCGAAGGAGTCACGGTTGAGCGGCCAGATGGTCGGGCCCTTGTGGACGTGGATGTTGGTGACGCCGAGCTCCTGGGCCTTGGCCAGGTACTTGAGGGCCCACGGGTCGGTGAGCTTCCAGCCCTTGGAGTCGTCGTGCCACTCGGCCGTGTACAGCTTCACGCCCTTGGCGCCGTACCTGGCCACCTTCTCCTCGAACTGCTCAAGGCCGGCCTAGCCCAGGCGCGGTTCGAAGGAGGTGTTGAGCACGAACTTGTCCGGGTACTTCTCCTTGAGGGGCGCGTCCTGGGCGGTGGTGTTGAACCCCTTGTGGTAGAAGTCGGTCAGATACGTCGGCTGGAAGATGGCCACGTCCACGTAGCCGTCCTCGAAGACGTCCTTCATCATGGTCGCTTCGTCGTACTTGCGGTACTTCTCGAGCGGCCAGACGTACTCCTCGGGGCTCAGGTTCCTGTGGTAGTCGTAGAAGCACCTGATGAAGCCCTCGCCGTACTTGTTCTTGGTGTTCTCCTCGCTGGCGTCCCAGAAGTGGGTGTGGCCGTCGACCACGAAGTACCGCTCGCCGTCCTTCTCGTACATGCGCGCCTCCCGCTAGCCGGGGATGAGGATGGCCCGGGTGCCGGGCAGCCGTCCGTTGTCGAGGTCGTCGAAGGCGTCGTTGGCCGCCTCCAGCGGGTAGGGCTTGGTGTGGAGGGTGACCTTGCCCTGGGCGGCCAGGGCCATCAGCTCGGCCAGGTCGTTGTAGGTCCCGACGATGTTGCCGATGACGTTGCGCTCGGAGGAGATGATCTCGATGGTCGGGACCTCGACCTTGCCGCCGTAGCCGATCACGAAGTGCGACCCGGCCCGCCTGGTCATCGCCCAGGCGTCCTTCTCGGCTCCCTCCTCGCCGACGAAGTCCAGCACCACCTCGGCCCCGCTGCCGCCGGTGAGCTCCTTGACCTGGTCGACCTGGGTGCCGTCGGCGACCACGCCGTGGTCGGCGCCGATCGTCTTGGCGAACTCCAGGGCCTCGGGGTTGCGGTCGACCACGATCACGGTGGTGGCGCTGAGGGCGGCCAGGACCTGGATGCCGATGTGGCCGAGGCCGCCGGCCCCGACGACCACACAGGCGGTGCCCGGGTACAGGAGGGGCACGGCCTTGCGGACGGCGTGGTAGGCGGTCAGGCCGGCGTCGGCCAGGGCGGCCACGTCGGCCGGCTGCAGCTTGGGGTCGATCTTGACCACCGCCCTGGCCCCGGTCTTGAGGAAGGTGGCCATGCCGCCGTCGGTGTTGAGGCCGGGGAAGAAGCTGTTGACGCAGTGCATGTCGTCCCCGGCCCGGCAGTAGCGGCAGAACCCGCAGGTCGCCTGGGGGTGGAGGATGACGGTGTCGCCGGGGGCGACGTGGGTGACGGCCGAGCCGACCTCGTGGACCCAGCCGGCATTCTCGTGGCCGAGGGTGTAGGGCAGCGGCGCGTCCGAGCCCAGCTCGTGCCACTGCCCCAGGTAGAGGTGGATGTCGGTCCGGCACAAGCCGGCCCCGCCGATCTTGACGATCACATCGAGGGGACCCTCGACCTTCGGCTCCTCGAGCTCGTCAATTGAGGGCCGCTCGTTGTAGCGGTGGAGCCGCAGTGCCTGCATCGACGCCTCACCTCATCTCGGGCGACGGGGGCTGCCCTGTCCCGTCGATCGTTGGCTACCTGGCAGAAGCGAACAAGTAGCCAAATTTTCACCATAGTTGAATTTTCAGGTGGCTTTGGGGGGCGACGCCGCCGTCACACCCCCTGGCCGTATCCTTGGCGGGCCATGACTCCCCTGCGGCGGCTGCGCCGGGCCGCGATCGACGTCGAGCCGCTGCGCCATCCCGACTTCCGGCGGCTGTGGCTGGGCAACTCGCTCGGCTTCATCGGCTTCCAGCTGACCGCGGTGGCCGTGCCGGTGCAGGTGTTCGAGCTCTCCGGGTCCTCGTTCTGGGTCGGGATGCTCGGGCTGGCCGGGCTGGTCCCGCTGGTCATGTTCGGGCTCTGGGGCGGGGCCGTGGCCGACGCCGTCGACCGCCGGCTCCTGCTGCTGGGGTCGTCGCTGCTGCTGTGGGCCTGCACCGGCGGGCTGCTGGCGGCCGACCTCCTCGGGCTGGCCAGCCTGCCGCTGCTGCTCGGCCTGGTCGGCGTCCAGGCGGCCGGGTTCGCGGTCGCCTCCTCGGCCCGGGGGGCGATCGTCCCCCGGGTGCTGCCGGCCGAGCTGGTGCCGTCGGCCAACACACTGTCCTTCACCGCCTCCAACCTCGGCATGGTGCTGGGCCCACTGCTGGCCGGGCTGATCCTGGCCCGCTGGTCGTTCGCGGCCGCCTACGCCGTCGACCTGGCCATCTTCACCGTCGCCCTGTACGCCGCCCTGCGCCTCCCGGCCCTTCCCCCGACCGGGCCCACCATCACCCCCGGGCTGCGGTCGGTGGTCGACGGGCTGGCCTTCATCGTCACCCGGCCGGTGCTGCTGCTGTCGTTCGCGGTCGACATCGTGGCCATGGTCCTGGCCATGCCCAGGGCCCTGTTCCCCGAGACGGCGGCCGAGCTGGGCAGCCGCGGGGCCGTCGGCTGGCTGTACGCCGCCATCGCCATCGGGGCGGTCGTGGCCGGGCTCTCCTCGGGCTGGATCGGGCGGGTCGGCCGCCAGGGCGTGGCCCTGGTCGTGGCCGTGATCGCCTGGGGGCTGGCCGTGGCCGCGGCCGGGCTGGTCCCGGCCCTGTGGCTGATCGTGCTGCTGCTGGCCGTGGCCGGCGCGGCCGACTTCGTCTCGGCCGTCTATCGCCAGACGATCCTCCAGACCTACGCCCCGGACGAGATGCGCGGGCGCATGCAGGGGGTGTTCATCGTGGTCGTGGCCGGCGGCCCCCGGCTCGGCGACCTGCGGGCCGGGGCGACCGCGGCCGCCTTCGGGGGCACCTTGTCCTGGGTCGGCGGGGCGCTGCTGGCCGCCGTTCTGGTCACCCTGGCCCTGCTGGTCCCGTCCCTTCGCCGCTACGACGCCCGCTCGCCCGAGGCCGCCCCCCGCGATAGCGTCCGCCCGTGACCAGCCCCCCGCCCCGCCTCGGGGCCGACGTCCTGGACGAGCTGGACCGCCGGCTGGCCCCGGCCGACGCCGAGCTGGCCGCCCGCTACCCGGGCGATGCCGGGGGACGCCAGCCGGTGCACACCGTCTACGTCCCGGCCGACCAGATGACCCCGAGGCTCACCGCCGAGTGGGGCGCCCGGGCACTGACCGCCGTGGCCACCAACGCCCCCACCGCCGCCGCCCTGGCCGCCGCCACCGGGATCGACCAGGGCCTGGTCGACCAGGTCCTCCCGGGCGTGCTGGCCAAGCTGGAGGCCGAGCCGGTCGAAGATCTACGGCTGGACTTCGAGGACGGCTACGGGCCCCGGCCGGACGAGGCCGAGGACGCCGA
>DATABK010000781.1:0-3630 GCA_036259695.1 Actinomycetes bacterium
CCGCCGCCGGCCGGAGACCTCCCAGGGCCGAGGCCGGCGGCCGGGATCTACCGCTACCGGACCAGCGGCTACGAGCGGGTCGACCGGTTCGGGGTCGACCGCGCCTACCCGGCCGAGACGGTCCGGGTGATCAGCTGGCGGGGCGGCTGCCGCTGGCGCGAGACGGTGCCGATCTTCACCCAGCACGTCGAGACCTACGACTTCTGCGCCGCCGGGACCGACGCCGAGGACTTCGCCTACTCCACCAGCCTGACCTACTTCCTGGTGCCGGGCGTCCAGCGGTTCGCCTGCGCCCCCGTCGGCCGCCGCCTGCTCACCGGCCAGGGCCCCGGCAGCTCGCGGTCCTGGCGCTGCGTCGAGGGCACCTCGGTCTCGGCCAACACCACCGTCTACGTCGGCCCCGAGACCGTCCAGACCGACACCGGCCCGGTCGCCACCCGCCACGTCCGCCTCCTCACCGCCCTGTCCGGCCAGTCCTCGGGCGGCGCCGTCCGCGACCTCTGGCTGACCCCCGGCGGCCTCGTCGTCAAGGAGGAACGCGAGGTCGCCCTCCGCGTCCGCTCCGGCTTCGTCGGCCTCCTGACCTACGAGGAACGGGCCAGCTTCCTCCTGACGGCCGGCCCGGGCGAAGTCCGGTAGCATTTCAACGGTTGGCGAGTTCGAGGAGGGCGCTGGGATGGCACGGACCGGCCGGCGGCCCGGGGTCAGTGGGACCAGGGAGGCGATCCTGGACGCGGCCCGGCGGGTGTTCGCGGAGCACGGCTACCAGCACGCCACCATCCGCGACGTGGCCCGGCTGGCCGGGGTCGACCCGGCTCTGGTCCACCACTACTTCGGCAAGAAGCAGGAGCTGTTCGTGGCCGCCGTGCGGCTCCCGGTGAACCCGGCCGAGCAGCTCATGGCCGTGCTCGCCCTGGACCCGGACCAGGCCGGCGAGCGGATGGTCGAGCTGTTCCTGTCGGTCTGGGACCACGCCGCCGACCAGAGCCCGCTGCTGGCCCTGGTCCGCTCGGCCGTCGGCGACGAGCACGCCGCGGCCATGCTGCGGGAGTTCATCACCGAGGAGGTCCTGGGCGAGATCGCCCACCGGCTGGGCAGCCCCGACGCCCGGCTCCGGGCCACCCTGGTCGGCTCCCAGCTCATGGGCATGGCCATGGCCCGCTACATCATCAAGGTCGAGCCCCTCGCCTCCGCCCCGGCGGCCCAGGTGGTGGCGGCCATCGGCCCGACCCTGCAGCGCTACCTGACCGGCGACATCACGGCCCCGGCGGCCCGGCGCTAGCTACCTCCCGACCGGGGGGAAGCTGGCCGTGGCCGTCTCGGCCACCACCATCTGGGCGGCCGACTCCGAGGGGGCCTGGCGGGCGGCCAGGGCGGCCAGGGCGGCCTCCTCGCCGACGTCGTGGCCCTCGCGCTCCGAGAGCAGCCAGCGGACCTCGAGCAGGTCGCAGTAGGCCTGGATGGGGTCGGCGACGTCGCCCAGGGCGGCCGCCGCCTTGACCATGCCCGGCTCGAACACGTCGGTGCGCCAGCGGAACCCGGCGACCACGTCGTTGGGCACCGACCCGGGCCGCTCCACGGCCATGCGGGACTGGTAGGCGCGGAGATCATTGAGGAGGATGGTCGCCTGGCCCTCCCCGACCTCCAGGCCGGTCAGGCGCCGCAGCTCCTGGGCGTGGAAGCGGCGGTTGGCCACCGCCACCTTGAGCCGCAGGGTGCTGCGGTCGGCCGTGGCCGGCTCCAGGGCCAGCTCGTCGACGGCGAAGCCGAGGTCGTTCAGCCGTCGCACCCGGGCCTCGACCTTGTAGCGCTCGCCGGTGCCGAAGGTCTCCTCGTGGGTCAGCTCGTCCCACAGGGCCCGGTAGCGGTCGGCGATGCTCTCGGCCGCGGCCAGGTCCTCGTCGATCCACTCGCCGCTCTCCCCCAGCTCCATGGACACGTCGACCAGGTCGCCGGAGACGTTCTCGACCAGAATCTCTAGATCATGGGCGCGCTGGCCGTTGCTCAGGGTCGGGTGGATCTCGCTGGTCTCGGCGTCGACCAGGAACGCCTGGAGGAGCTGGCCGTCCCGCTTGAACAGGGTGTTGGACAGCGAGCAGTCGCCCCAGTACACCCCCTCGCGGTGCAGGTCCACGAGCAGGCCGGCGATGGCGTCGAGCAGCCGCTCCCGGTGCTTGACCAGCTCACGGGGGAGCCGGCGGAACAGCCGCCGGAACTGCCAGGAGTGCTCCAGGTACTCGGTGACCAGGATCGAGTTGCCGGTGTCGGGCTGCTCGACCAGGCCGACCGGCCGCACCGCCGGCAGCTCGCGGATCTCCAGGTCGCGCAGCACCTGGTACTCCTTGTCGGCGATCCGGGTGGGCAGCTCCTTGAGGGCGTAGAGCACGTAGTCGGCCTCGACGAAGCGGACCAGGTGCCGGCTCGGCCCGACGTTGAGGTCGCGGAAGTTGACCGCGTCCTCCGGCCACTTCTCCAGCGGGTCCAGCCAGGGCAGGGCGATCAGCCCTGGCGACGCGGCGCGCAGGCGGATCGAGATCGGGGAGGCCATGGATTCATGGTATCGGGCGCAACCACAGCGACGCCCGGGTCGGCTGGACGGTGTGGTCGACCACGGCCAGCAGCTCGGCCGTGAGGGCGTCGGCGTCGACCTGCTGGCGGAGCCGGACCGCGAACGCCTCGATGGTGGCGGCGGCGTCATAGGCGCGTCGGTTGAAGCGCCGGTCCACGCCCCGCTGGATGCCCCGGCGCAGCGGCTGGAAGATGGCGGCCACGGCCAGGGTGACGGCGGCCACGACCAGGCTGCTGGAGCGCCCGCCGCTGACCACCCCGCCCAGGAGCAGCACCCCGGCGGCGTACGCGGCGGCCAGCGAGACGGTCAGCAGGCCGTAGACCAGGGTCCGGTTGAGCAGCCGGTCGATGTCGTAGAGGCGGTAGCGGAAGATCCCCACGGCCAGCCCGCCGAACAGCAGCGGCGGCTGGACCAGCTCCAGGATCGGCCCCCAGAACGGAACCTGGGCCGGCAGGCCCAGCGGGATCCCGATCATGGCGCCGTAGGCGAACCACTTGATCTGCTGGCGCTCGACCCCCCGGGCGCGGTGGAAGCGCGCAACCACCGCGGCCAGGGCGACCACCGACAGGGCGAGGACGAGCGGGAAGCCGATGTCGAAGGCGACGCTCAGGGCCGGGTGGTCGAAGGTCCGGGCGGCCAGGTCCGGCCCCCGCACCGGCCAGGCCCGGGCGGCCAGCACGGCGCTCGGGACCACGGTGGCCACGGCCATCAGCCAGGCCACCGGCCGCCAGCGGGGCGACGGCAGCCGGCCGTCGGGGAACAGCAGGAACACGAAGGTGATGGTGATGGCGATGCCGGGCAGGTTGGTCCAGGTGGCCAGCCAGCTGGCCAGGCCCAGACCGGGCAGGGACTCGCGGGCGGCCAGGGGCGAATACTGCTGGGTGAAGCTGAAGGTGCCCAGGAACAGCGAGGACGCCACCATCAGCCAGCCGATCGGGTTGCCGGGACGGCGGCTCGCGATCAGGGCGCCGAGGACGGCCATGCCGACCGCGGTCACGATGCCGATGGCGTGGTGGTTGAAGACCAGCTCGGCGGGCCCCTCGCCGTTGGCGGCGGCCAGG
>DATABK010000782.1:0-1580 GCA_036259695.1 Actinomycetes bacterium
CCCGGCCATGCCCCACAGCGCCGCCAGCAGCGCCCTCGTCGGTGAACGCTGGCGGCGGCGTATCACGGCGAAATGGTCCTGGGCGGCTGGTGCGCCCTGACGTGCGAAGGCGAGCAGCAGCCCGCGCTTGGACCCGAACCGCTGGCCCAGGGTGGGGGCTGCCAGCCCGGCCTCGGCGGCGACATCGGCCAGGGTGAGCCGGACCGCCCCGACCCGGGAGATGGCCCGGCCCGCGGCCTTGAGGATGTCGGGGTCGCTGATCGTCCGAGGTCTCCCGGCCATCCGGCACCCTCCAACACTTGACTGTTAATGAACATTCGTTTATATATGGTCGTGATACTACCAGAGGAGGAACCCATGAGCCAGATCGTGCTCTACATCGCCGCCAGCCTCGACGGCTACATCGCCGGCGAGGACGACGACATCTCCTGGTTGAAGCCATTCGAAGACGTCGACTATGGCTATGACACCTTCATGGGATCCATCGGCCTGGTGATCCTGGGCCGACGCACCTACGACGTGACCACCGAGGCCGGATGGGGCTGGCCGTATCCCGTACCCGGCTACGTGCTGACCAGCCAACCACCCGACGACCATCCCCAGGGGGCCGACATCACCTTCACCGACCGCCCCCTCCCCGAGCTGGTCGCCGAGGCCAGGCAGCGGATTGCCGACGACAAGGACGTCTGGGTGGTCGGCGGCGCCGGCGTGGTCAGAGACTTCCTGGCCGCCGGCCTGATCGACCAGATCAGGCTCTTCGTCATCCCGGTGATGCTCGGCCACGGGGTCAGGCTCTTCCAGCCCGTCGATCGGCCCACCACCGTCAGCCTCCAGCGGGTCAACCAGCTCCCCGAGGGGATGGTCGAGCTCGCCTACGCCGTCCTACGCTGAGAGTCGCGGCGTCGGCGTGCCGTACGGCGAATCAACCAGCCGATGGAGGACGGTCCATGACCGGCGTTGATGGTTCGGCCGCGGAGCGCACGGCCAAGGGGGCGGCGGCGGCGCGGGCCGGGACCCAGGAGGCGTTCGGGGAGCTGTTCGAACGCCACCGGCGGGAGCTGCTGGTGTACTGCTACCGGATGCTGGGGTCGTTCTCCGAGGCCGAGGACCTGCTGCAGGAGACCTTCGAGCGGGCCTGGCGGAGCATCGACCGGTTCGATCCCGAGGCGGCGCCCCGCGCCTGGCTGTACAAGATCGCGACCAACGCGTGCCTGGATGTGCTGCGGCGGCGGGGGCGCCGGCGGGTCCTGCCGTTTGACGTCATGAGCCCGGTCGGCCCGGGCGGGCCGCTGCCGCAGGGTCCGGACGAGCTGTGGCTGGAGCCGTTCCCCGACCGGCTCCTGGAGGACCCGGTCGGGGACCCGGGCGAGACGGTGGTGCAGCGGGAGACGATCGAGCTGGTGTTCCTGGCCGCGCTCCCGCACCTGCCGGACCTCCAACGGGCGGTGTTCCTGGCCCGCGACGTCATGGGCTGGTCGGCCAAGGCGACCGCGGCCCTGCTCGGCACCAGCGAGGCCTCGGTCAAGAGCGCGCTGCAGCGGGCCCGGGCCACCATGAAGGAGCACCTGCCAAGGCGCCGC
>DATABK010000783.1:0-4506 GCA_036259695.1 Actinomycetes bacterium
ACCACCCCCGAGCTGTCCGAGAAGGCCCTGGCCGACGAGATCGGGACTCAGGTGACCCCCTGAGCGCCAGCACGACGATCGGCATCGTCTCGTTCCGGCTGGGCAGGCCGGACGGGGTGTCGGTGGTGGCCGGCCACTGGGCCGAGGCGTTCCGCCGCCTCGGCCTGGCGGTGCGGACGGTGGCCGGGGCCGGCCGGGCCGACCGGCTCGTGCCCGGCCTGGACATGGACGCCAGCCCCGGCCCGGACCTGCCGGACCGGCTGGCCGAGGCCCTGGCCGGGACCGGCCTGGTGGTGGTCGAGAACGTCTGCTCGCTGCCCCGCAACCCGGCCGCCGCCGCCGCCCTGGCTGCCCTGCTGGCCGGCCGGGCCGCTATCCTCCACCACCACGACCTGCCCTGGCAGCGGCCGGGGGTCGGCGACCTCCTCGGCTGGCCGCCCGACGACCCGGCCTGGGCGCACGTCACCATCAACGAGCGCAGCCGCCAGGAGCTGGCCGACCGCGGGATCGCGGCCACCACCGTCTATGGCGGCTTCCCGGCCCCCGGCCCCGGCCGCCGGGTCCTGGCCCGGGAGCGGCTCGGGGTCGCCCCCAGCCGCTGGCTGCTGCTCCAGCCGACCCGGGCCATCCCCCGCAAGAACGTCCCCGCCGGCCTGGCCATGGCCGAGGCCCTGGCCGCCGACTACTGGCTGACCGGCCCGGCCGAGGACGGCTACGCCCCCGAGCTCGAGCGCCTGCTCGCCGCCACCACGGCCCGGGTCCACCGCCGGGTGCCGCCCGGCCTGACCATGGACGACGCCTACGCGGCCAGCGACGCCGTCGTCTTCCCCTCGACCTGGGAGGGCTTCGGCGTCCCCCTGATCGAGGCCTCCCTCCACCGCCGCCCCCTGGCCGTCGGCGACTACCCGGTCGCGGCCGAGCTGGCCGCCTTCGGCTTCCGCTGGTTCCCGGCCGACGACCCGACCCCACTCAAGGCCTTCCTCGACCACCCCGACCCGGCCCTGCTGGACGCCAACCACGACATCGCCCGGCGCCACTTCTCCCTGGACGCCCTCACCAGCCAGCTGGGCGTCCTGCTCGACCGGGCCGGCTGGGACCATCTGGCCTAGGCGTTGGACCGCTAGCCTCGGCGCCGGAACCGCTCGGCCTCGGCGCCAGACCAGTCCGGTGCAGGGTTGTGGACAGCCACGCGCGCCGTTCCTCCCGGTCGGCTACGCTCCCCCACCGGGGGGCTGCGCCCGGAGCCGGGCGGTTACGGGCCGCCCTCGCTCGAGGCGAGCACCGTGCCCGGTACCTGCATGGGGCCCGAGCGGGCGAGCACTGTGCCCGGTGACTGCATGGGCCCGAGCGGCCCCCGCCGGCGCAGGTCGGAGCTTCGACTGGGCCTAGGACTCGCCGCCGATGTCGACGTGGTAGGCCTCGTAGACCAGGTCGAGGCCGCGCTTGCGGTGGCGGACCAGGTCGGCGAACAGCCGGACGCTGTGGTCGCGCAGGGCCTGGACGGCGGCGGGGTCGCCGGCGCCGGCGCACTCGGCCACGGCGCGGCGGATGCCCTCGGTGATGTCGGTGTGCTCGCGCCGGAACCGGGTGACACGGTTGGCCAGGCGGGGAGCGTTCTCGAGGATCTCCTGGTAGAGGCCGCCCGGGGCCTCGGTGACCTCGACGTGGACGGCGAAGACCTCCTGGAGGCGCTCCAGGGGCGGGAGCAGCCGGGTCGGGAGGCCGTCCTGGCCGTCCAGCCCGTCCGGGTTGTCGGGGGTGGCCAGGGCCTCCTCGAGCCCGGCGATGGCCCGCCGGAGACTGAGCCGCTGCCCCTTGGCCGCCTCGAGAGCGCTGGTGGATGCCTCGTAGGCCTCGCCGACCTCACGCTGCTTCATCTGCCGGCTCCTCCCGTGTCCCCCGGACAGTGGTCACGGGTGGTCACGGAAGTGTGGCGGAAACCGGGCCACTTGTCACCGTAGAACTTTTGCACTAGTCGGGTGCAGCCGGACGAGCTGGGTCAAGCTTCACGGGCGGCCAGGTCGGGCTCGCCCACCCGGTGGACAAGCACCCGGTTGGTCCCGCCCCGCCCACCGGGGCTGCCGGCCACGACCACGATCAGCTCGCCCGGGTGCAGCAGGCCCTCCTGGACGATCCGCTCGTCGGCCTCGTCGATCATGCCCCGCACCTGGGTGCCCCGGCCGAGCGGGCTGGCCGTCTCCACCCCCCAGAACAGGGCCATGCGCCGCCGGGCCCGCTCGGAGACGGTCAGGCCGATGATCTGGGTCCGGGGCCGGAACCGCGACACGTACCGGGCCGTCGCCCCCGACTCGGTGAAGGCCACGATCGCGCTGGCCCCGAGGTCGGCGGCGACCTGCACGGCGGCCCGGCTGACGGTGGCGGGCACGTCCAGCTTGCCAACGGCCGGCGGCGGCGGGGCGGACAGGTAGGGGGTCGACTCGGCCTCCCGGGCGATCCGGTTCATGGTCGCCACCGCCTCGACCGGGTACTGGCCGATGGCCGTCTCCTGGGAGAGCATGACCGCGTCGGTGCCGTCGAAGATGGCGTTGGCCACGTCGCTGGCCTCGGCCCGGGTCGGACGGGGGCTGGCCACCATCGACTCGAGCATCGGGGTGGCGGTGATCACCGGCACCCCGAGCGAGTTGGCCCTTGCGATGATGTGCTTCTGGATCGGCGGCACCTGCTCGACGGCCAGCTCGACCCCGAGGTCGCCCCGGGCGACCATGACCGCGTCGGCGACCTCGAGGATGTCCTCGAGGACGTCGATGGCCTCGGGCCGCTCCAGCTTGGCCACCACCGGGATGTCGCCGCCGTTCTCGGCGATGGCCTGCTTGGCCTCGATCACGTCGTCGGGCTTGCGCACGAACGACAGGGCCACGTAGTCGGCGCCGAACTCGACCGCGGTGGCCACGTCGGCCCGGTCCTTGGCGGTCAGCGAGGCCGCCGAGACGGCCACCCCGGGCAGGTTCACGCCCTTGCGCGACTTGACCACGCCGCCCCGCTCGACCTCGCAGCGGACCCGGTCGTCATCCACGTCGGTGACCCGCAGGCCGATGGCGCCGTCGTCGAGCAGGATCCGGTCGCCCTCGCGGACGTCGGTGGCCAGGGCCGGGTAGACGACCGGGATGTCGGGCTCGGCGCAGCGGTCGGCCCCGGCGACCAGGGTGACCTCGCGGCCGCGGTCGAGCTTGACCCCGTTGTCGCCGACCACCCCGACCCGGATCTTGGGCCCCTGGAGGTCGACCAGCACGGCCAGGTTGTGGTCGAGCTCGCCGGCCACCGACCTGGCCAGCTCGAACCGGGCCACATGGTCGGCCTTGTCGCCGTGGGAGAAGTTCAGCCGGACGACGTCGAGGCCGGCCTCGACCATCCCGCCGAGGATCTCGCGGTTGCTCGAGGCGGGGCCGAGGGTGGCCACGACCTTGGTACGCTCGGTCTTCAGCATCGTGTCGGCAGTTTGGCACGACCGGGGCGCCGCCGCGAAGATTGGCTGGCGAGCCGGTCGGGTATGCAGGCCGCCAGGCACCCATGCAGAGAGGTCTGCCAGCATGCGCTTTCGCAACAGCAGCCGGCTGGACACGTCGCAGGTCCGCGACACCCGCGGCCGCGGCGGGTTCGGCGGCTTCCCGCGCGGCGGCGGCGTGGCCATCGGCGGGGGCGCCGGCATCCTCGGCGTGGTCGTGTTCCTCCTGCTCCAGCTGCTCGGCGGGGGCGGGGCGACCTCCGGCGCCCTGCCCGGCATCGACCAGGTCCAGGGCGAGACCAGCCAGCTGTCCGAGGAGTGCAAGACCGGGGCCGACGCCAACACCAAGCAGGACTGCCGGGTCGTGGCCGTGGTCAACAGCCTCCAGGAGTTCTGGGCGGCCGAGTTCCAGCGCCGCGGCGGCGAGTACCAGATGGCCCCGACGACGCTGTTCTCGGGCGGCGTCCAGACCGGCTGCGGCACGGCCAGCTCGGACGTCGGCCCCTTCTACTGCCCCCGGGACGGCACCGTCTACATCGACCTGAGCTTCTACGGCGACCTCCAGACGAGGTTCGGGGCCCAGGGCGGCCCGTTCGCCCAGGCGTACGTGCTGGCCCATGAGTACGGGCACCACGTGCAGAACCTCACCGGGACCATGGAGCGGGTCGGCACCAGCCAGTCCGGCGAGCAGAGCGGCGCCGTCCGCCTCGAGCTCCAGGCCGACTGCTACGCCGGCCTGTGGGCCAGCCACGCCACCACCGAGCCCGGCCCCGACGGCGGCGACCCGCTGGTCGAGCGCATCACCACCCAGGACATCGCCGACGGCCTCGACGCCGCCGCCGCCATCGGCGACGACGCCATCCAGCAGCGCCTCCAGGGCCAGGTCAACCCCGAGACCTGGACCCACGGCTCCTCGGCCCAGCGCCAGCGGTGGTTCACCACCGGCTACCGCACCGGCGACCTCGAGCAGTGCAACACCTTCCAGGGCACGGTCTGACCCACCGCTGATCCTCGTCACGGGCGCCGGCCCCTGGCCCGCGCGG
>DATABK010000784.1:0-6599 GCA_036259695.1 Actinomycetes bacterium
ACGCTGTCTGCGCTTACTGCGCGGCGTCTGTCTAGGCCACTGTCGTTACCTCAGCAGCAACCATTGCGGCCTGACCCGCCTCATCAAGCCTGCATCACACGTCCCACAACACCTACAACGGCAGCCACTGCCACTAGCCACGCTGTGCCCTTGCCATAACGGTTGAAGCTTCCCCGTTCGCTCTACGCTCGACCCGAAATCGTCCGAGGAGCAATGCACCACGGGTGCGTTCGCTCGGGCCAACGGCGCGGGGAGGGAGCAGCCGGGGTGGTGGCCGACATCGACGAGCCGGGTAGCGCTCCACCTTGTTACTAGTGGCCGGCGTTTTGGGGTTGGAAGTCCTGGCCGCAGACGCTGCAGGTGATCGGTCCGGGGGTGTATTGCTTGGCGCGGATCCAGAATGACCGGGGCGGCTGGCAGCGGCAGGCGACCTTGAACCGCTCGCCGGTCTTGTCGGTGGGCTACTGCCCGTCGCCGTCCTGCCCGTCCTGGGCCTCCCCTTGGCCTTGGCCGCCGAGCCGCCCCAGGCGGCGGAAGGTGTCGCGGTACAGCCGGATGGCCGCCCCCAGATAGGCCAGGGTGTCGGCATAGTCGGCCACGGTCTGCTCGGTGAGGGTGACCTCGGAGAAGCCGATCACCGGATGCGGCCGCTGGCCTTGTGGCCAGGCTAGGCCGAGCTCGCGGGCGAGGGCGACGAAGGGTCTGGCGGGGGCCTTCGGCCAGGTACTCGCCGGCGACGAACGGCTTGGGCTTGCGGCGGGCCGCCGACAGGGCCAGGGCGGCGCCGTGGCCTTGATCAGTGGGGTGGCCTCCGACCTAGTGGGGGGCGCCGAAGTGGCCCCATGTGGCGTCGAGGTGCAAGGCGCCCGAGGACAGGCCGGTGCTGGTCACTACGACCACGGCCTCGGGGAGCTCGGGGGTGCGGCGGCGGATGTCGGCCCAGGTCTGTTCGAGGGCGGTAATGAGGCCGGAGCCGGCCGTCTCGATGGCAGTCACCAAACCTCCTACAACCCCTGTTGACCTGGGAGAATATTCCAGGCGGCTGAAGTCCCCGGCACCCGCTAGCAGGGACGGGTCGGCCGGTGGTCGTGGCCGGCCAGCCGGCATTACCCGGCGGCCGCGGCCCCCGTGCCGGGCGCTGGCGCGTCCTTGACAGGCTTCCCGCCCAGCGTAGAGTGACGCTGCACAATCGTGTAGTGATTCTGAACACCGGGCAGGTGGGAACCCTGGCCGTGCCGGGCGATGTCGCTTGACGAGGTTGCGCTGCAGGCGCTGAACGGGTTGAGCTTCGGCGCGCTGCTGTTCCTGCTGGCCAGCGGGTTCACCCTGGTGTTCGGGCTGATGCAGATCGTCAACCTCGCCCACGGCGCCTTCTACCTGGCCGGCGGGTACGTCGGGGTGGCCGCCTTCGGGGCCAGCGGCAGCTTCCCGGTCGCGGTGGCAGCCGGGGCGGCCGCCGCCGCCGCCATCGGGCTGGCGTCCGAGCGGCTGCTGCTGCGCCGGGTTCGGGGCCAGGAGCTACCCGAGGTCCTGCTCACCGTCGGCATCGCCCTGGTCCTGGCCGACGCCTGCTTGGCCCTGTTCGGCGGCAACCCGCGCGCCATCCCGATCCCCGACACCCTGGCCGGCGGCGTGCAGCTTGGCGCCGTCACCTATCCGACCTACCGGCTGGTCGTGCTGTCGCTGGCAGTGGGCGTCGGCGTCCTGCTCTACCTCGTGCAACACCGCACGCGGCTGGGCGCCCTCATCCGGGCCGGAGTGGACGACCGGGAGGTGGCCGAGTCGCTCGGGATCGACGTGCCGAGGGTGTTCACCGCCATGTTCGTCTTCGGCTCCGCCCTGGCCGGGCTGGCCGGCGTGGTGGCCGCCGGCCTGCTCACCCTGCGGCCGGGCGCCGACACCGACATCCTGCTGTTCGCGCTGGTGGTGGTCGTGGTCGGCGGCCTCGGCAGCCTCCAGGGGGCGGCCGTCGGCAGCGCCCTGATCGGGCTGGTGGACGCCTTCGCCAAGGTCTGGGTGCCTGAGCTGTCGACCTTCGCGGTGTTCGCCCCGATGGCGGTCGTGCTGATGTTCCGCCCCTCAGGCCTGTTCGGCAGGTCGCGGCCGTGATCACTGTCCGGCTGGCCAAGGCGGCCGCCGCCGCGGTGGCGGTGGCGGCTGTGGTGGCCGCCCCGTACGTGCTCCCCAGCTACGTGGTGTCGCTGCTCACCCTGGGGTTCATCGCCGCCCTGCTGGCCGGCAGCGTCAACCTGCTGGCCGGCCAGGCCGGGCTGGTCTCCCTCGGCCACGCCGGCCTGGCCGCGGCGGGCGCCTACGGCGTGGCCTGGGCGACCGTGCAGGGCCTGCCGCTGCCGGCCACCCTGGGGGTGGCCGGCGCCCTCACCCTCGCCGTCAGTGTGCTGTACGCCCTCACCACCATGCGCACCAGCGGGATCGTGTTCCTGATGATCACCCTGGCACTCGGCATCACCGTGTTCGGGCTGGCCGTGAAGCTGTCCAGCGTCACCGGCGGCCAGAACGGCCTGACCGGCATCCGCCGGCCCGAGCCGATCGGCGAGTGGTGGCAGTTCTACTTCTTCACCGCCGCCGTCTACGGCGTCTGCCTGCTGGCCATGGCCGCGATGGCCCGCTCGCCGTTCGGCCTCACCCTCCGTGGGGTGCGCGAGAGCCAGAGCCGCATGATCAGCCTGGGCTACTCGGTACGGGCGGTGAAGTTCACCGCCATGGTCGTCTCCGGCGGCTTCGCCGGCCTGGCCGGGGTCCTGCTGGCCTGGAACTCGGAGTTCATGAGCCCCTCGGCGGTGTCGTTCCCCCGCTCGGCGCTGGCGGTGGTGATGGTGATCGTGGGCGGCACCGGCACGCTGCTCGGCCCGCTGGTCGGCGCCGCCATCGTGGTGGCCACCGAGTACTGGCTCAGCAGCTACCTGGAGCGCTGGCCGACGGTCCTCGGGGTGGCGTTGATCCTGGTGGTGCTGTTCGCGCCCCGCGGGATCGTGGGCGGGCTGGAAGGCCTGGCAGGGACGCTGGCACAGCGGCCTCGAAGGAAGGAGAAGTCATGATCCCTCGGACTTGGCAGTCCCGGCGGACCGCCCGGCTGCTGCTGGTGGTGGTGGCGCTGGCGCTGGCCGCCTCGGCCTGCGCACCCCAGGAGGACGGCGGCGACGCCCAGGCGGGCGGCAGCGTGAAGCTCGGGTTCATCTCGCCGGTCACCGGCTTCGTGGCTGCGCTCGGCACCGACATGCGGCGTGGCTGGGAGATGTACTGGAGCCAGAACGGCGGCAAGGCCGGCGACACCACCGTCGAGACGGTGTTCGAGGACGACACCGGCGACCCCGACGTGGCCCTCACCAAGGCCCGCCGGCTGGTCGAGCAGGAGCAGGTCCAGCTGGTGGCCGGGCCGATCCTGGCCAACACCGCCTATGCGGTGGCCGGCTACGTGGCCGGCAGGGGGCTGCCGACGGTGCAGATGACCGGCGCCGACGACCTCACCCAGCGCAAGTTCGACCCGCTGGTGCTGCGCGTCGGCTACACCAGCAGCCAGTCCAACTTCCCGGCCGGCCAGTGGGCCTACGAGCAGGGGCACCGCCAGGCGGTGACCATCTGCCCGGACTACGCCTTCGGCTGGGAGAGCTGCGGCGGCTTCGTCAGCGCCTTCGTCAAGGCCGGCGGCAAGATCACCAAGCAGGTCTGGCACCCGCTCGGCACCCAGGACTTCAGCACCTACGTCTCCCAGGCCCGCCAGGCCAACCCCGACGTGGTGTTCGTCGGCTCGGCCGGCGGCCCCGACGCGATCCTGCTCTACAAGGCCTGGACCGGCTTCGGGCTGAAGGACAAGATCCCCCTGATCGGCAACTGCTGCTTCGCCGACCAGGTGTTCCTGCGCGAGGTGGGCGCCGAGGCGCTGGGTCTGCAGAGCTTCACCTACTGGGTCGAGGGCCGCGAGTCCCCGGCGGTGCAGAACTTCGTCAAGGCCTACGAGCAGCAGCACAAGGAGATCCCCTCGCTGTACGCGGCCGGGGCCTACACCATGGCCCAGGTGGTCGCCGAGGCGCTGAAGAAGACGGGCGGCAAGATCGAGGGCAAGGCCTTCATCGACGCGGCCCGGCAGGTGTCGCTGTCGGACAGCCTCTATGGCGCCCTCACCTTCGACGACACCAACAACGTGGTCGGGCCGGTCTACCTGACCCAGGTCGCCCGGCGCGAGGACGGCACCCTCTGGAGCGTGGTCGAGCAGAGCTTCCCGGAGGTCAGCCAGTTCGGCAGCGAGGGCAAGGAGGCGTTCCTCGAGCACCCGGTGTTCAGCCGCGACTACACCGGGCAGTGAGCCGGTCTTGGCCGACGGGCAGACCGAGCCGGTCCTGCGGCTGGAGGGCGTGAGCCGGCGCTTCGGCGGGCTGGTCGCCGTCGACGGGGTCTCGCTGACGCTGGGACCTTGCCGGCGGCTGGCCGTCATCGGCCCCAACGGCGCCGGCAAGACCACCCTGTTCCGCCTCATCGCCGGGGACGTGCCGCCCAGCCAGGGCCGCATCTTCCTGTTCGGGCGGGAGGTGACCCGCCTGCCGGCCCACCGGCGGGCGCGGCTGGGCCTGTCGCGCACCTTCCAGGTCAGCAACCTGTTCGCCGGCCTGTCGGTGCTCGACAACGTCCGCCTCGCCGCCCAGGCCGGCCAGCCGGGCCGCTGGCGGCGGCTCGGCCCGGTCCGGCCCGGCGACCGGGTCGGGCTGGCCGCCATGGAGGCGCTGGAGCGGGCCGGGATCGCCGCCCGGGCCGGCGACCGGGTGGCCGAGCTGTCCCACGGCGAGCAGCGCCAGCTCGAGGTCGCCCTGGCCCTGGCCACCTCGCCCAAGCTGCTGCTGCTGGACGAGCCGGCCGCCGGCCTGTCGGCCGGCGAGCGGTCTCGGCTCCGCGGGCTGCTCGGGTCGCTGCCCGACAGCCTGCCCCTGCTGCTGATCGAGCACGACATGACCCTGGCCCTGAGCCTCGCCGACGAGGTGCTGTGCCTGCACAACGGCCGCCCGATCGCCCTCGGCCCTCCCGACCGGGTGCGCGGCGACCCCACCGTCCAGGCGGTCTACCTGGGGCGGACGGTCGATGCTTGACGTCAGGGACCTGACTGCCGGGTATGCCACCGGCACGGTGCTGCGCGGGGTCAGCCTGACGGTGGCCGCCGGCGAGCTGCTGGCGCTGCTCGGGCGCAACGGCATGGGCAAGACGACCCTGCTGCGGGCCGTCTGCGGCCTGCGGCCGCCAGTGCTGACCGGCGGGTCGGTCCGAGTCGCCGGGGAGGAGGTCACCGGCTTGCCCGCCTACCAGGTGGCCCGGCGCGGCGTCAGTCTGGTCCCCCAGGGCCGCCGGGTGTTCGGGAGCCTCACCGTTGAGGAGAACCTGCGCATCGCGGCCCGGCCCGGCCGCTGGGACCTGGACGGCATCTGGGAGCTGTTCCCGCGGCTGGTGGAGCGGCGGGGCCAGCCGGCCGCGACCCTGTCCGGCGGCGAGCAGCAGATGCTGGCCATCGGCCGCTCGCTGATGACCAACCCTCGGCTGCTGCTGATGGACGAGCCGTCCGAGGGGCTGGCCCCGGCCGTGCTCGACCTGATGACCGACCGGCTCGGCCAGATCCGGGGCCAGGGTCAGGCCGTGCTGCTGGCCGAGCAGAACGTGGACCTGGCCCTGGCGCTCGCCGACCGGGTCTGCATCCTCGGCGAGGCGGGCACGATCGCCTGGTCCGGCCCGCCGGCCACCCTCCGCGACGATCCGCCGATCCTGCGCGAACTCGTGGGACTCGAGAAGGGAGCACGATGACCGACCAACCCAGTCCCCGCCGCGGCCACTACCTGATCCGCGGCGGCGCCGTCGTCTCGGTGGACCCCCAGCTGGGCACCCTGCCCCGGGCCGACGTGGAGGTGGACGGCGGCCGCATCCTCGCCGTCGGCCCCGGGCTGGTCGCCCCCGAGGCGGAGGTCATCGACGCCGCCGGCATGATCGTCATGCCCGGCCTGGTCGACAGCCATTTCCACATGTGGAGCACGCTGGGCCGCAACTACGTGGCCGAGGGCTTCGAGTACTTCCCGGCCAAATGGACCACCTCGGCCGCCTACCAGCCGGACGACTTCTACGCCAGCGTCACCCTCGGCCTGGTCGAGGGCCTGTCGGCCGGCATTACCTGCGTCCACAACTGGTCCCACAACACCCGCTCGCCCGCTCACGCCGACGCCGAGCTCACCGCCCACCGCGACGCCCTGGTCCGCGCCCGCTACTCCTACGGGCACCGCGACCTACTGCCCGAGGACGAGCCGCTCGACTTCACCGACATCGACCGGGTCGCCGGCCAGTGGTTCGGTCCCGACTCGCCGTTCGAGGAACTGGTGCACCTGGGGGTCAACCTGCGCGGCCCCGACCTGGGCACCCTGGCCGTGTTCGACCGGGAGATGGCCGAGGCGCGCTCGCGGGGGCTGCCGGTCGCCATCCACACCGTCCAGGGGCCCACCACCGCCGTGCAGGCCATCGATCTGGAGGCCAAGGGCTACCTGGGTCCCGACTTCCTGCTCTGCCACTTCCTGGCCGCCACCGAGGCCGACCGGCAGGCGATGGCCCGCACC
>DATABK010000785.1:0-4009 GCA_036259695.1 Actinomycetes bacterium
CGTGCTCGCCCACGAGGGCGCCCACGTCGCCGCCGGGGGCCCACCGGACGCGGCCGGCGAGCTGGCCGACCGCACCGCCGAGCTGGAGGCCTGCGGCCGGCTGTTCACCGGCGCGGCCCAGCCGAACCGGGGCTGCGCGGACGCGGCCGCCCTGCTCTCGGGAGACGACGCCACCGCGGTCCAGAGGCTGAAGGAGGCTGGGTACCGATGACACGGAGGGGTTCGGCCGGGGGGGTCCGGGGGACCACGGGTGGTCCTCCGGTGGATCGGGGTCCCAGGGGGGTGCCCCGGTGAACCAACTGCAGGTGGACTGGCCGGTCGGGCGGGCCGCGGTCGCGGTGGTCTCGCCGTCGGAGGTGGAGACGGCCTTCCGCGGCCAGGTCACCGGCAGCGACCAGTTCCAGATGGCCTCGGTGACCAAGCTGCTCACCTCGCTGGGGGCGCTGGCGGCCGTCTCCTCGGGCCGGATCGGGCTGGACGATCCGGTGCCCGAGGCCGTCCGCGCCGGGGCGGCCGAGGGCGTCACCCTCCGCCACCTGCTCGCCCATGCCTCCGGGCTGCCGGCCGAGCCCGGCGGGCGGGCCCGCCGGCCCGAGGAGCGCCGCGTCTACTCCCACGTCGGCTTCCGGGTCCTGGCCGAGGCGGTCGGCGACGCCGCCGGCATGAGCTTCCCGGCCTGGCTGGCCGCCAGCGTGCTCGACCCCCTGGGCATGGAGAGGACCCGGCTCGGCCGGTGGCGCGGGGTCGACGACGACCCGGCCGCCGGCGCCTCCTCCAGCCTCGACGACCTGACCCGCCTGGCCCGCTGCCTGCTGGAGCGGGGCGCCCCGGTGGTCGGCCCCGACCTGTTCGCCGAGGCCACCTCGGTCCAGTTCCCCGGCCTGGCCGGTCTGGTGCCCGGGGTCGGCCGCTTCGACCCCTGCGACTGGGGCCTCGGCTTCGAGCTGCATGACGCCAAGCGCCCCCACTGGATGGGCGACCGCCGGTCCGAGGCCTCCTTCGGCCACTTCGGGGCCAGCGGCTGCTTCCTGTGGGTCGACCCCCAGGCCGGCCTGGCCGCCGCCGCCCTCACCGACCGCCCCTTCGCCGACGACAAGTGGGGCATGGCCACCTGGCCGGCCTGGTCCGACCGCCTGGCGGGGTGACCTGGTAGCCTCCGGACGAGGTGACGGCCGAGTCGAGGAGTGGCGGTGCGGATCGGGGTGGTGACCTTCCCGGGGTCCTGCGACGACCGGGACGCCCGGGCCGCCGTGGCCTCGATGGGCGGCGAGCCGGTCGCCCTGTGGCACGGCGACAGCGACCTCCGCGGCGTGGACGCCGTCGTCCTCCCCGGCGGCTTCTCCTACGGCGACTACCTGCGCTGCGGCGCCATCGCCCGCTTCTCCCCGGTGATGGGCGCGGTCGCCGACTTCGCCCACGCCGGCGGCCCGGTCCTCGGCATCTGCAACGGCTTCCAGGTCCTCTGCGAGGCCGGCCTCCTCCCCGGGGCCCTGCTCCGCAACGCCGGTCTCCGCTTCGTCTGCCGCGAGGTCGAGGTCGTGGTCGAGTCCTCGGCGAGCGCCTGGACCGCCGCCTGCCCGCCCGGGGCGTCGCTGACCATCCCGGTCAAGCACGGCGAGGGCCGCTACGTCCACGAGGACCCCGCCGCCCTGGCGGCCGCCGGCCAGGTCGTCTTCCGCTACGCCCCCGGCCACAACCCCAACGGCTCCCTGGCCGACATCGCCGGCGTCCGCAACCCGGCCGGCAACGTCGTCGGCCTCATGCCCCACCCCGAGCACGCCGTCGACCCCCTCCTGGGCCCGGTCGGCGGCCGAGGGCTGTTCGAGTCGGTCCTGGGCGCCCGTGTCTAGCGTCGCCCCTGTCTCATCGGGGCACCCCCATGGGGTTCCCCGAACCCCTCCGGGCCTGCACCGGCAGCTGGGCCTGACCGACGAGGAGTTCGAGCGGATCCTTGTGGTGCTGGGGCGGGAGCCGAGTCGGGCTGAGCTGGCGATGTACTCGCTGATGTGGTCCGAGCACTGCTCCTACAAGTCGTCCAAGGTGCACCTGCGGCGGCTGCCCACGAAGGGGGCTCGGGTGCTGCAGGGGCCGGGGGAGAACGCCGGGGTCGTCGACCTGGGCGACGGGGTGGCGGCGGTGTTCAAGATCGAGTCGCACAACCACCCGTCGTTCGTGGAGCCGTTCCAGGGGGCGGCGACCGGGGTCGGGGGGATCATCCGCGACATCCTGGCCATGGGGGCGCGGCCGGCGGCCAGCCTGAACTCCCTGCGGTTCGGCGACCCGGGCGAAGCCCTGCAGCGGCGGCTGCTGGAGGGGGTGGTGGCCGGGGTCGGCCACTACGGCAACTGCGTCGGGGTGGCCACCGTCGGGGGCGAGGTCGTCTTCGACCCCTGCTATGCCGGCAACCCGCTGGTCAACGCCCTCACGGTCGGGTTCATGCCGGCCGCCCGGCTGCTCACCGGCCGGGCCGAGCAGCCGGGCGACCTGGCCGTGCTGATGGGGGCCAAGACCGGCCGGGACGGGATCGGCGGGGCCAGCGTGCTCGCCTCGGCCAGCTTCGAGGAGGGCGATGACGCCAAGCGACCGAACGTGCAGGTGGGCGACCCGTTCCAGGAGAAGCTGCTGATCGAGGCCTGCCTGGAGCTGGTCGAGCGGGGCCTGCTCCGCGGGCTCCAGGACCTGGGCGCGGCCGGGATCAGCTGCGCCGTGGCCGAGGTCGCGGCCCGGGCCGGGATGGGCATGGAGGTCGACCTGGACGCCGTCCCCCTGCGGGAGCCGTCGATGGAGGCCTGGGAGGTGCTGGTCTCGGAGTCCCAGGAGCGCATGCTGGCCCTGGTCGACCCGGCCCGGCTTGGGGACGTGCTCGAGGTCTGCTCCCGCTGGGGGATCCTGGCCAACGTGCTCGGGGAGATGACCAGGCCGGAGGGGTCCGGGGAACCCCGGGCGGGTGCCCCGGTGGGTCAAGGTGTGGTGCGGGTGCGGTTCCGGGGAGAGGTGGTCGCCGAGGTCCCGGCGGCCAGCCTGGCCGACGACGGGCCGGTCTACGAGCGTCCGCTGGTCATGCCCTCGCCGCCGCCGGCCGGGACGATGGCCTCGGCCCTGCTGGACGCGGACCCGGCCGACGCCCTGCTCGCCCTGGCCGGCGACCCGACCTGTGCCTCCAAGCGCTGGGTGTGGGAGCAGTACGACCGCTTCGTCGGCCACGGCACGGTCGCCGGCCCGGGCAGCGACGCCGCCGTCCTGCGGGTCCCGGGCACGGGCCGGGCGGTCGCCCTGGCCACCGACGGCAACGGCCGCTACACCGCCCTCGACCCGGCCGCCGGGGCCGCCCTGGCCGTGGCCGAGGCCGCTCGCAACGTGGCCTGCACCGGCGCCCAGCCGATCGCCGTCACCAACTGCCTGAACTTCGCCAGCCCGGAGCGACCCGAGGTCATGGGGTCGTTCGCGGCCGCCATCGACGGCATGGCCGCCGCCTGCCAGGCCCTCGGCCTGCCCGTGACCGGCGGCAACGTCAGCTTCTACAACGAGTCGTCCGGCCGCCCCATCCACCCCACCCCGATCGTCGGCGTCCTCGGCCTGCTCGAGGACCCGACCAGCGCCGTCCCCTCGGCCTTCCCCGGCCCCGGCCTCGACATCTGGCTGCTGGGCGAGACCCGGGCCGAGCTCGGCGGCTCGGCCTGGCAGCGCCTGAGCAGCGGCCGCCTGGAGGGTCGCCCTCCCGCCCTCGACCTGGCCGCCGAGGCTCGCCTCCAGCGCCTGCTGGTGGAGCTGGCCACCCGCCGGCTGGGGGCCAGCACCCACGACCTGGCCGACGGCGGCCTGGCCATCGCCCTGGTCGAGGCCGCCGTGGCCGGCGGGGTCGGGGCCACCGTCACTCCGCCCCCGGTGGCTGCCGACCTGCCCGCCTCCCAGAGGTCACTGGCCGCCCTGGTGAGCGAATCGGCCTCCCGGGCCCTCGTCGCGGTCGCGCCGGAGGCCTCCGAGGAGCTGGCCGCCCTGGCCACCGAAG
>DATABK010000786.1:0-2502 GCA_036259695.1 Actinomycetes bacterium
CCAGCCCCTGGGGGGCCTGGCGGCCCATCACGTCGGTGACGATGGCGCCCAGGTCGCCCCCCTGGGCGACGTAGCGGCCATAGCCGAGGCGGCCCATCAGCTCGGCCCAGGCCCGGGCGGTGCGGCCGGGGTCCCAGCCGAGTTCGGTCGGTTCGCCCGAGAAGCCGTAGCCGGGCAGGGACGGCAGCACCAGGTGGAAGGCGTCCTCGGCGCGGCCGCCGTGGGCGGTCGGGTCGGTGAGCGGGCCGATGGTCTCGAGCAGCTCGATGACCGAGCCGGGCCAGCCATGGGTCATGATCAGCGGCAACGCGTTCTCATGCGGCGAGGTGACGTGGATGAAGTGGATGTTCACCCCGTCGATCTCGGTCGTGAACTGGGGCAGGGCGTTCAGCCTGGCCTCGCAGGTGCGCCAGTCATAGCTGGTCGTCCAGTAGCGGGCGAGTTCCTGCGCCGTGGCCAGCTGCACACCCTGGGAGCGGTCGGCAACCAGCTCTTTGGACGGCCAGCGGGTCGCCTTGATCCGGCGTTGTAGCTCAGCGAGCTCCTCTTGGGGAATCTGGACCCGGAAAGGACGTAGGTCGATGGCGGTGCCGGCGGCAGAACTCATGACGACCTCCGTTCGGGAAGGGCCCGGGGCCACGACCGCCGCTCTTTCGGTGCCAGGGACACCCCGACAGGCAACCCATCGACCCTCCGGGACCCCCGGCGCAATTCGCTGTGCCGACACGGTGCCGGCGGCTCACCAAGTGTCGTAGGCGCCGGCCGGCGTTCGCATCCGCCAGTGGTCGGCGTTCGCATCCGCCAGGAAGCGCGACTGACCAGCCTGGCCTG
Organism: Actinomycetes bacterium; assembly: GCA_036259695.1. Lineage (GTDB taxonomy): Bacteria > Actinomycetota > CALGFH01 > CALGFH01 > CALGFH01 > CALGFH01. The sequence continues at coordinate 832 of DATABK010000786.1, forward strand.
GCGGCGCCCCGGCCAAGACCCCGGCTGGTCGGCGGCTACTCCGGCTTGGCGGTGGCCGGGTGGCTGGCCAGGACCTGGTCGAGCTGGCCGCGATGGTGGAGTTGGGGGAGGAAGCGGTGGGTCGTCGCCCTCAACCTCCCGCTGGATACCGTCGTCGGCCAGGTTCTCGACCTCCCCACCGGTGTGACCGTGGTGCTCACACTGGACCCGGCCAGGTGAACGGTCGTCACCCTGATCGGGTGATTTCAGACGGCCACCTCCGCCGGCGGCTGTTCGTCGCGCCGGACTTCCTCGACCACGCTCCGTTGCCAGGGCAAGCACCCGGCCTGGACGGCGCCCGGCGGAAGTGGGCCATGTACTCAACGCGGCTCCTGACCTGCGCGTCACCATCGAGGATCTGGTCGCCGAGGACGACAAGGTCGGGGGTGCGCCGTAGCTATGCGGGCACCCACCGAGGGGAGCTGCTGGGCATTGCGGCGACTGGCAAGCCGGTGCGGGTCGCCAGCATCAGCATCTTGCGGATCCGGGCCCGGGCGGAGCAGCGCGGCCTGGGTCCTGAGCACCACGGGCGGGTCGGGCACATACATCAGCACCAAGCGGCCGACGATCACGTCGAAGGGACCGCCCGGGGCCGGCTCATGGATGTCACCCATCACGAACCTGACATTGCCCAACCCTCGTTGCTGCGCGCGGGCCTGGGCCGTGGCGACCGCCTCCGGCGAGCTGTCGATGCCGACCACCTCGCCGGCGGGCCCGACGAGCTCGGCGGCGACGAACGCCACGTCGCCGGTCCCCGAGCCCAGGTCCAGCACCCGCATGCCCAACCGATCCCGGCCGGCTGGAGGATCATGCGGGTCGCGGGGGCCAGGACCATGCCCTGGCGGTTCAGCCGCTCAAGCTCGACGGCATCGCTGCCGAGCTGGTATCCCGCCTCGGGGGCATCCATCGACAGCCTCCCATGCATCGACGTCTCGCGGGCAGTTCCGACCGCCGGGCACCACACAGGACCGCAGCCGCGGACCTGACCGGTCCAGGAGCCAGATACGCCTGGTGGATCCAGGCGGCGTCCTCGGTCAGCACCGCAGAGGCCCGGCATGCGATACAAGCGTCGCCGACCACACCCGGACCCACGGGCTGGCTACGGACGGCGCTCAGCCGCAACAGTCTTCGACGACCGTGGTCCAGGTGACGGGTAGCGCGGCCGTTCCGGCCGTGCCGAACCATTCAACAACTCACGACACGGGGCACTAATCACGTTGCCAGAATGCCTGCTGTTCCTGGATTCGGTGCTGCTGCCAGGTGTCGGTTTCGTCAGGTAGACGAGAGAAGCTGAACATCGGCTCGTCCCCGCCGCTGAGGACGCCCCAGTACCTGTTCTGCTCGTCCGCTGTCTGCCGGTCTTGGGGGACATCGAGCCAGATGTGGACGTCGCCCGCTGGCAGGATGAGCGGCCCGGCGATCCCGTGGCACCAGGCGATGACTGGGCCCATGTTGGCGGCCTCGAGGTAGAAGACGTCGTGCTTGAGGTGGGGCCGGCCCAGGTCGGCGTCGATGTATTCCAGCTTCTCGACTCGGCGGAAGTGCTCGGGCTGGTGCATCGAGGCGATGACACCGAGGTAGTCGCCTACGAGGAGCTCGTGGGACAGGATCGGTCGAACGTCCATCGCTGTC
>DATABK010000787.1:0-4295 GCA_036259695.1 Actinomycetes bacterium
GGTCTGGAGCGACATCAGGGCGTAGTCGAGGCTGGCCAGGCTCCGCTTCCCGGCGGCAGGGTCGACCGAGCCGCAGGCGTCGGCAACCACCACCGGGATGAAGCCGAGGTCGGCCCCGTGGCGGACCGTCGGCTCGATCCCGATCTCGGTCACCGCCCCGACGATGGCGAAGCTGTTGATCCCACAGTCGCGCAGCACCAGCTCCAGCGGCGTGCCCACGAACATCGACATGGCCAGCTTGTCGAACACGGCCTCGGTCGGCAGGGGGGTGAGCGCGGGGACGAGCTGGAAGTCGGGCGCGTCCCGCAGGAACAGCGGCCGCACGTCCTCGACCCGCTCGACCCGCTGCCAGGCCATGGCCGTCCGGAGCTGGAACACGCCGGCCAGCTCGTTGGGGAGCGACAGATGCCGGGCGAACACCACCCGCATCCCGGCCGCCCGGGCCGCCTCGACCACCCGCACCACCCGGGCCGTGAACGCCTCGCTGTCGGGGATGTGCCGGACGATGCCGACCTGCATGTCGTACACCAGCAGCGCCATCCGCCGCCGGTCGCAGACCTCCTCGAGGGTCTGGGGGATCTCCAGTCCGTAGGCACGCTGCATCGGTCCTCGCCTTCCTGAGCTGGCCAGCGGTCGCAGTCTAGAGGCTGCTCGCCACCATCGGGCCGGGGCTGCGCCGGCCGGCCGCTGTCGGGCCCGCGGCGTACCCTTCGGGCCGGCGGCGCGGACAGGGCGGGGCCGGACAGGGTGGGAGAGCGCGATGGCGAGGCGGCGCAGGGCGGCCGGACGGCCAGGACCGGCGCCCGAGTCGGAGCGGGCGGCGCTGCTGGCCGAGCACACCGACGAGGTCGCCGCCGTCACCGGATGGCTGCGGGAGGTGGTCCTGGGCGCCCTGCCCGACGCCAGCGAGCGGGTCTACCGGGGCTGGCACGGGTTCGGCTACCACCATCCAGAGGCCGGCTATGTGTGCGCGGTGTTCCCGCGGGCCGATGAGGTCCTGCTCGCCTTCGAGCGGGGCGTGCTCCTCGACGACCCGGACGGCGTGCTCGAGGGTGACGGCCGCACCGTCCGCTGGGTCCGCGTGACGACTCCCGGCGAGCCCCCGGCCGACCGGCTCGTCCAGCTGATCGACGCCGCGGTCCTGGCCGGGTCCCGGTGACGCGGTGAGGCCGAGGTCGCCGTCTCGCGCGTGGATCTCCTGTCCGGTGACGCCGGACACCCGGCTTGCCTGGCCGGGGTGGGGCGGAAACGCTCTTGCCCCCAGCGCCGTCTCCGGGAGGATGGGCCATGGCGGAGATCGACTACTCCATCCGTCCACTCTGCTACTCCCACGTCGACCTCCCGAGGGAGTTCTTCGGCGGGGTGCCGATCCACAGCGGGGAAGGGGTCTCGACCTCGCCGATGGTCTACACCCTGGTCACCGGGAGGGAGCCGGACGGGACCGTCCACCACTACCTGGTGGACGCAGGCTTCGCGGCCGACAAGTGGATCCACCGGTTCGGCTTCTACCACTGGGAGGCCCCGGACGCGGTGCTGGCCAAGGTCGGGGTCGCCCCGGCCGACATCGAGAAGGTGTTCCTCACCCACATGCACTTCGATCACGGCAACAACCTGCCCGCGTTCCCGAACGCGACGGTGCACGTGCAGTGGGACGAGTTCCAGGGCTGGTGCGAGGCCCTGGGCCTGCCCAAGCTGTACACCCCCCTGGGCGACGAGAGCTGGGTCACCTCGTCGTTCGACCGCGACGACATGCAGATGTACGGGCGGCTGGCCGGCGAGCACCGCCTGCACTTCGTCCGCGACGGCCAGGAGATCGTCCCCGGCATCGTCGGCCACCTGAGCAAGGACGGGCACACCTTCGGCAGCCAGTGGATCTCGATCGAGACCTCGGACGGCCCCTTCGTCGTGGCCGGCGACACCGTCATGTGGTACTCGAACATCGAGGAGATGTGGCCCAGCGGCTACACCAACGGCAACACCTACAAGATGCTGCTGACCTACGGCGAGATCCACGAGTTCGTCGGCGGCGAGCTCGACCGGATCGTCCCCGGCCACGACATCGAGCTGTTCAAGCGCCACGCCGCCTGGACGGCCGGTGACAACGAGGTCGCCGAGGTCCATGTGGCCAGCTGGGACGCGTCGCTGCGGGGCGGCGGCAACGCCTAGGAGGCCGGGCATGACCGGTGTCGGCCATGTCATGTGGCTGGAGGAGTGCGGCCCCGACGCCGCCCCGCTGGTCGGCGGCAAGGCGCTCGGCCTCGGCCACCTGATCCGCCAGGGCCACCGGGTGCCTCCCGGGTTCGCCGTCACCACCGCCGCCTACACCGAGGCGCTGGCCGCCGGCGGCCGGCCGGTCACGGTCGGGGACCGGCTGGCGGCCGAGATCACGGCCGCCTACCGGCGCCTCGGCGGCGACGACGGGGTGCCGGTGGCGGTCCGCTCCAGCGCCACCGCCGAGGACACCGCCGAGGCCTCCTTCGCCGGCCAGCAGGACACCTACCTGTGGGTCCGGGGGGCCGAGGCGGTCGTCGCCCACGTCACCCGGTGCTGGGCCAGCCTGTTCACCTCCCGGGCGGTCGCCTACCGGGCCCAGCTCGGAATCGGCGACGACGAGATCGCCATGGGGGTGGTCGTCCAGGCGATGGTCCCGGCCGAGGCCGCCGGGGTGCTGCTCACCCTCGACCCGCTGACCGGCGACCGCTCCCAGGTCACCATCGAGGCCGCCTACGGGCTCGGCACGGCCGTGGTCGAGGGCGAGGTCACCCCCGACCGGTTCGCCGTCGACAAGGTCACCATGGAGCTGCGCTCGCGGTCGGTGGGGGAGAAGGCGTTCGCCTACCGGTTCGACCCGTCCGCCGGAGAGGTCGGCCGGGTCGAGGTCCCCGAGGCAATGCGGGCGCGGCCGTGTCTGGACGACGCCGAGGTGATCGAGCTGGCCGGGCTGGGCAAGCGGATCGAGCAGGCGCTGGGCGCCCCCCAGGACGTGGAGTGGGCGGTCGGGCCGGCGGGGTGGTCCCCCGGCGGGTCGGGGCCGGGGACGCCGGGAGGGCGCGAGCTGTGGCTGCTCCAGGCCCGGCCGGAGACGGTCTGGAGCCGGCGGCCCCGCCAGGCCGTGGTCCCGCCCGGTTCCTCGGCCATGGACCGGATGCTCACCTACCTGGGCCGTCCCGCCACGCCAGAGCCGGACTGAATGCCCGGCCCCGGCGCCAAGGGCGTCCTGCTCGACGTGGGCGGGGTCCTGCTCCCGACCCCGTGGGAGGTGCTGGAGGACTTCGAGGCCCGCCAGGGCTGGCCCCGGGGGACCCTGCCGTGGCGGGGCCCGCTCGACCCGGCGACCGACCCGCTCTGGCGGGCCGCCCAGGCCGGCGAGCTCCCCTCCGGCGCCTACTTCGACCGGCGGGCGGCCGAGATCAGCCGGCTGCTCGGACAGCCCCTGAGCTGGCCGGAGGTGACCAGGGCGATGTTCGCGACCCCGGAAGGGCTGGCCGTGCGGCCCGAGGGCCCGGTCCTGGTCGCCGACGCCCGCGCCGCCGGCCTGCGCACCGGCCTGCTGACCAGCAAGCTGGTCGCCTTCCTGAGCCGGGAGGTGGTCGAGCGCAGCGAGTTCCTCGGCTCCTTCGACGTGCTGCTGGACGAGAGCGAGACCGGCCTGGCCAAGCCCGACCTCCGGGCCTACGACCAGGCCGCGGCGGCGATGGGGCTGGACCCGGCCGGGATCGTGTTCGTCGACGACGACCCGGCCAACGTGGCCGGGGCCGACGCCGCCGGCATGGTCGGGGTCCACTTCGACATCGCCGACCCGGCCGGGTCCTTCGCCCGGGTCCGGCACCGGCTCGGGCTGTGAGCCAGGGCCCGCCGCTGGTCGAGGCGTACGGGCCAGGGGCCGACCGGTTCGGGGAGCTGTGGCGGCCCGGCCGGGAGGGGCCGTGGCCGGTGGTGGCGCTGCTGCACGGCGGGTTCTGGCGGGCGTCGCGGACCCTGGAGCTCATGCGCCCGCTCGCCGCCGACCTGGCCGGGCGGGGGCTCGCGGCCTGGAACCTGGAATACCGGCGGGTCGGCCAGCCCGGTGGCGGCTGGCCGGGCACCCTCCAGGACGTGGCCGCCGGCCTCGACCACCTGGCCGGCCTGGCCGCCCGGGAGCCGCTCGACCTGGACCGGCTGGTCGTGGCCGGCCACTCGGCCGGCGGGCACCTGGCCCTGTGGTCGGCGGCCCGGGCCGGGCTGCCCCCCGGCGCCCCCGGGGCCGGCCCGCGGGTCGTCCCGCGGCTGGTGGTGAGCCTGGCCGGGGTCTGCGA
>DATABK010000788.1:0-2272 GCA_036259695.1 Actinomycetes bacterium
GGTCGTGTCCTAGCCGCCCCGGTTCAGGGGCGGGGGGCCTGGCGCTCGGAGGCCGGGCCGGCCTGGCCGGCCGCCGACCAGGCCTCGCCCTCGGCCAGCAGGGCGTAGCCGGCGGCCCGTTCGGCGAACGGCGGCCCGGCCAGGGCGGGCCGGCGCTGGGGCTCCACGGCCACGATGATGCGGGCGTGGCGGTCGTAGGTGAAGTAGCTCCAGATCCAGTTGACCAGCACGGCCACCCGGCTGCGGAAGCCGATGATGTAGGCCAGGTGCAGGGCCAGCCACATGTACCAGGCGAGCGCGCCCTTGAACCTGGCCCCGCTGGGCAGCTCGGTAACGGCCGCGTTGCGGCCGATGGTGGCCATGATCCCCTTGTCCTTGTACTCGAACCCGGTCCGGGGCTCGCCCTTGAGGGTCCGCTGGATGTTCTGGGCGGCGTGCCTGGCCTGCTGGATGGCCGGCTGGGCGACCTGGGGCAGCAGCCCGCCCTTGCCGTCGCCGGCCCCGGCCAGGTCGCCGGCCACGAACACCTCGGGCCGGCCGGGGACGCTCAGGTCCTCACCGACCACGATCCGGCCGCCGCGGGTCTGCTCGAGGCCGAGGACGTCGGCCAGCGGGTGCGCCCGGACCCCGGCGCCCCAGACCAGCGTCCGGGTCGGGATCACGGTGCCGTCCTTGAGGATCACCCCGTCCGGGGTGGCCCGATCCAGGGCCTGCCCGAGCCGCACCTCCACGCCCCGCTTGCGCAGGATGTCCAGGGCGTGCTGGCGCGAGCTGGGGTGGAACGGGGCCAGCAGGTGGTCCATCGCCTCCAGGAGCACGACCTTGGCCCGGTTGATGTCGAGGTCGGGGAAGTCGTGGACCAGCACGTGCTTGAACAGCTCGTGGAGGGCGCCGGCCATCTCCACCCCGGTGGGGCCGCCGCCGCCCACGACAACGGTCAGGGCGCCCTTCTCGATCTGGGCGGGGTCGTTGTCGGCCAACTCGAACTGGTGCAGCAGGTGGGCCCGGAGCCGCAGCGCGTCGGGCATGCTCTTGAGCGGGAAGCCGTGCTCCTCGACCCCCGGGATCCCGAAGGTCGCGGTGATCGCCCCGGCGGCCAGGACCAGGTAGTCGTAGCCGAAGCGCCCGCCCTCCTCGGTCAGCACCTCCCTGGCCTCGAAGTCCACCCCGGACACGGTGGCCATGCGGACGCCGGCGCGCCGGTAGCGGCGGACGATGCCCCGGACCGGGTGGGCGATGTCGGCCGGCTGGACCACCCCGGTGGCCAGCTGGTACAGCAGCGGCTGGAACAGGTGGTAGTTGTGCTGCTCGAGCAGGGTGACCCGCACCGGCGGCTTGATCTTGGCGAGGGCCTTGACCGCGTTCAGCCCGGCAAACCCTCCCCCGACGACGACCACCCGTGGCGACCCGTTGCGGTTCCTCGACTTCGTCATCGGCCCGGCCTCCTCCGCCGCCACCCTTATCGTTCAAGCAGCAGTATGCCCGGTATCGTCGTTGCTGAACGATCGGGAGGTACTGAATGAGCGCAACCGCGGGCCAGGGCTTCGGCGCCCACCCCTTCGGCGAGATCGCGCGGGCCACCGTGGCCGCCCAGGAGCGCAGCCTGGAGCTGGCCCAGGCCTGGTCGGGCTCGCTCCAGCAGCTGATCAGCGACCAGGCCGAGGGCGGCCGGGCCGCCCTTGAGGCCCTGACCTCGACCCTGGCCGCGACCGAGCGGGCCCTGGCCAGCCAGGAGGAGGCCAACCGGGCCCTGCGGCAGAGCCTGGAGGCTTACCGGGGGGTGATCGAGCGGGCCACCGCCACCCAGGAGCGCAGCACCCGGCTGGTCACGGCCGCCCTGGAGAGCTTCGCCGCCACCACCCAGGCCCAGCTGGAGCTGACGAGGGCGTTCCTGGCCCCGATGAACGCCCAGCCGGAGGCGTTCGGGAGCATGGTCCAGGGCTGGAACGAGGCCTTCCTGCGGCTGCTCGAGGCCGCCCCCGGCGCCAAGCCGAGGCGCTCGGAGCGGGACTGAGGCTCAGCCCCGGCTGGCGACCAGCCGGGCGGCCGCGAACGCCGAGCTGTTGAGGGCGGCGTGGACCACCACCGGGGCGAGGACGCTGTCGCCGCGGAAGCGCAGCCAGGAGAAGCCGAGGCCGGCGACCGCGGTGACGGCGGCCGCGGCCAGGACCGCGCCGCCGGTGCGGGCCGGGTCGCCGCCGACCCGCTCCCCCATCGGGTTCAGGCCCAGGGTGTCGAGGGTCGGCAGGACGTGCCAGCAGCCGAACAGGAC
>DATABK010000789.1:0-3223 GCA_036259695.1 Actinomycetes bacterium
CGCCCTGCTTGCCGGCCTCGTCACGGCGCCCCATATGGTGCTGGCCGCGGTCCAGGGCCCTCCCGACCCGTCGGCCGAGCCCGAGCGCCCGAGCAGGCAGTGCCCGGGCGGCGAGGCGGACCGACCGGCGGCCGAGGCCGACCGCGATCACGAGCCTGACGAGGAGGTGGAAGACCAGGACGACGAGGCGGACGAGAGGGATGAGGAGGAGCCGGAGGACACGGAGGAGGCGAAGGACCGGAGCCACCGAGAGCCTGGCGCGGATATGGGCCAGATCGGTCCGGGGTGGGCGCCGGCCGCCAACCAGCCATCGCCTTCACCCCCGCAACCACCGTCGACCCAGCAACCCCTCTCCACCCAGCCGCCACCCCCGGCCCACGAGCCGGCCGGCGACCCAGGCTCCGGGTCGGGCGACGAAATCCTCGGCTCCTGAACGGCCGGTGCCCACGGTGGGGGGAACGACCCGCTTGGTCTCTGAACGGCAAGCACCACCACGGCGGGGCGGCATCAGGCACCAGCTGACAGAATTCGGCAGTCCGGTGCTCGCGAGAGGTCCGCCCGCCAACCCGGGCAAGATCTGGCTGGGCGATCCGGCGCTCAACACTGACGCCGACCGACAGGAGGTCACCCATGGGACGACTGGTCATCAACAACGCCATGACCATCAACGGTGCCTTCGAGGCGCCGTCACCCGAGGAGTGGCTCGTCCTCGACCCCGACAGCAACAACGTCTCGCTCGATCAGTTCCTGGCCGCCGACGCGATGGTGCTGGGCCGCAAGACCTACGAGGGGCTGGCCGCGGTCTGGCCGCAGCTGGCCGACGACCCGACCCTCGGGATGTACGCCGACCGGATCAACAGCATGCCCAAGTACGTCGCCTCCCGGAGCCTGCGGGCGCCGCTGGAGTGGAACGCCACCCTGCTCGAAGGCGACCTGGCCGAGAGCGTGCCCGCCATCAAGGAGCGGCACGACCGGACCCTGATCGTCTCCGGTGCCGGCGACCTCGCCCGTGCACTCATCTCCGAGGGGCTGGTCGACGAGCTCTGGTTCTGGATCAGCCCCTACCTGTGGACGCCCGGGCCGCGGATCTTCGACGACGTCGGGCCGATCCCGCTGGAGCTGATCGGGTCGACGACCTTCCCCTCCGGTGTGGTCCGGCTGGCCTACCGGCCCGCGCCCGACCAGGAGGACGGCGCCTCCAGCTAGCTACATCCGCTCCGGCGCGTCGACCCCGATCAGGCCCAGGGTGTTGGCCAGGACCTGCTTGGTGCTGCTGACCAGCCACCAGCGGGCGCTGGACAGGGCCTGGTCGTCGGTGAGGACCCGGCACTCGCCGTAGAAGCGGTGGAAGGCGGCGGCCAGGTCCTCGGCGTAGCGGGTCAGCCGGTGGGGGGCGCGCTGGCGGGCGGCCGTGAGGACCTGCTCCTCGAACGCGGCCAGGCGGCGCAGGAGGGCGGCCTCCATCGGGTGGGTGAGCAGCCCGAGGTCGGCCTCCTCGACCGGGAGGGCCCTGAACCCGATCTCGGCGCCCTGGCGGATCACGCTGGAGATGCGGGCATGCGCGTACTGGACGTAGTAGACCGGGTTGTCGAGCGACTGGCGGGTGACCGCCTCGACGTCGAACTCGATCGGGGCGTCGAGGGAGAAGCGCAGCATGGTGTAGCGGAAGGCGTCCTTGCCGACCTCGTCCAGGAGGTCGTCGACGGTGGCGATGTCGCCGGCCCGCTTGCTCATCTTGGCCGGCTGGCCGCCCCGGACCAGGCTGACCAGCTGGCTGATGTGGAACTCGGCGGTGTCGTCGGGGTCGCCGAACGCCCGCACCACCGCCCGCATCCGGGGGACGTAGCCGTGGTGGTCGGCGCCCCAGAGGAAGATCAGGCGGTCGAACCCGCGCCGGCGCTTGTCCCGGTAGTAGGCGGCGTCGGCCCCGAAGTAGGTCGGGACCCCGTTGGAGCGGATCAGGGGGCGGTCCTTGTCGTCCCCGAACAAGGTGGTGCGCAGCCACACCGCCCCGTCCCGGACCTCGACCAGGCCGCGCTCGCGCAGCTCCTCGACGGTCTCGGCGATGGCCCCGGTGTCGTGCAGGGTGTGCTCGAAGAACCAGACGTCGAACTCGAGCCCGAGCCGGGCCAGCGTCTCCCTGACCCCGGCCAGCATGCGGCGGAAGGCCCAGTCGGTGACGCGGGCCCGGCGCTCGGCCGGGTCGAGGTCGGCCAGGCCCTCGCCCTCCTCGGCCAGGAGCTCCCTGGCCGCGTCGGCCACGTACGCGCCCTTGTAGCCGTCGGCCGGGAACTCGACCGGCCGGCCGAGCAGGTTCAGATAGGCCGCCTCGACGCTGGCCCCGAGCTGGTCGTACTGGCCGCCGGCGTCGTTGATGTAGTACTCGCGCTCGACCTTGTGCCCGGTGGCGGCGAGCAGGTTGGCCAGGGCGTCGCCCATCGGGGCCAGGCGGGCGTTGCCGACGTGCAGAGGGCCGGTGGGGTTGGCCGAGATGAACTCGACGTTGACCCGCTCGCCGTGGCCGAGGTCGATGGTCCCGAACGACTCCCCCGCGGCCACCACCCGGCGGACCAGGGCGGCGAACCAGCGCTGGTCGAGCCGGACGTTGACGAAGCCGGGGCCGGCCACCTCCACGCCGGCCACCCAGTCGGGCGGCTCCAGGTGGGCGACCATGGCCTCGGCGACCCTGCGGGGCGGGGCCTTGGCCGCCTTGGCCAGGACCAGGGCGACGTTGGTGGCCCAGTCGCCGTGCTCGGGCAGCCGCGGCCGCTCCAGCGCCGGTTCGGGGATCACCGCCGGGTCGAGGTCGAGCGCCCCGGCCGCAGCCGCCCGCTCGAGGGCGGCCCGGAACAGCCCAGCCAGGTCGCGCTGGACGGGGAGGACGGTGGTGGTCATGACACTCCAGGGGTGGCGGCCCCGCGGTCCTGCTGGGCGACGATCCCCGCGACCAGGTGCAGGAGCTGAATCGGGTCGAACGGCTTGGTCACGTAGGCGGCGACGCCGAGGTCGTTGCCCTTCTGCACATCGGATTCCTGCGCTCGGGCGGACAGCAGCACGATCGGCACCGGCCCGCCGGTGGTCCCGGCAAGCCGGCGAGCGACCTCCCAGCCGTCGAGCTTGGGCATCATGATATCCAGCAGCACCAGGTCCGGCCGGAACCGGTCGAACAGCACGAGCGCCTCCTCACCGTCCGAGGCGACCTCGACCGCGTACCCCTCCAGTT
>DATABK010000790.1:0-2452 GCA_036259695.1 Actinomycetes bacterium
ACGTCGCGGATCTGGTCGTGCTGGCCCTGGTCGATCTCGTCGTCCTCGATCTGGGAGACGGCCCGGCCGGTCCGGTCGATCGAGAAGCCGATCTCCTGCAGCCGGTCGGGGTTGGTCCAGGAGACCAGCTTGGGGCCGAGGATGGAGGCGCTCGGCCGGGACTCGGCCTCGGCCAGGAGCCGCTCCAGGGCCTCCGGCTCGGGCGCGCAGTCGTCGTGCAGCAGCCACAGCCAGTCCATCCCCGAGGTCCGGGGATCGCGCAGGGCCGACATCACCGCCCGGCCGAACTGCCCCCTGACGGCCATGACGGCGTCGTCGCCGAGTCGGGAGCGGGCCCAGTCGGCGCTGCCGTCGGTCGAGCCGGTGTCGACGACCAGGACGTCGTCAATCGGGCGGGTCTGGGCGGCGAGGCCGCGAAAGGTGTCGCGGAGGAACGCCCGTCCGTTGTGGTTGACGACGATCGCGATGACCCGTGGCTGACTAGCTGGCACAACCTTCCTCTCGAGGCCTCGCCGGCCGGGGGTAGCCGGGGGTGTATCGAAAGGCCCGTAGGGTTCACGGCTCCCCCACGGGCGTCCGGGAATGCTAGCACGGGACGGCCAGACAGCCCTAAAGCAACCCGCAAGTGGCGCGAATCGGGCGTCGGCAGGAAATTGCCCCGGTAAAGGGCCAACCACTCAAGCGGAGCCTACCTCAAGCGGAGCGGCGCTTGAGGCGCCGGCGCTCACGCTCGGACAGGCCGCCCCAGATCCCAAACCGCTCGTCATTGGCCAGCGCGTACTCGAGGCATTCGGTCTGGACCGTGCAGGTCTGACAGATACGCTTGGCCGCGCGGGTCGAGCCCCCCTTCTCCGGGAAGAAGCAGTCGGCGTCCTTATCCAGGCATGCCGCCCGCTCGTACCAGGGCTGGATCTCGACGGGGATGGGGCCCATCCAATGCCTCCTCAACCGGTGCAGCGAGGCGTCCGGGTCGCACGCTTACGGGTGTTTGGAACATCACGATCGTAATTACATCGGTGGCATTCTGCGGCTGCTTGAGTGGCTTTTTCAAGCGGAAGGTTTTTTCTGTGGACAGGTCGCCGAGGCGCGCAGCAGCCGGCGCTGTGGCCGGTGACCGGTGCATGGGATAGCCTCTCCGGCGGACCGAGGGTGATCAGGGGGATCGGGTGCTGGGGTTCGGGGGAGAGCGCGAGGGCGTGTCCAAGGCCGGGCTGACCGCAGCCGACCTGGCCGCCGCCCGTCTCCGCGAGCCGGCGGCCGTGACCCGCATCTACACCGCCTACGCCCCGGCCCTGTTCCGCTTCTTCATGGCCTCGCTCGGCGACCGCCACCTGGCCGAGGACCTCACCGGCACCACCTTCGTCAGCGCCATCGAGAGCCTGCCCAGGTTCCGCGGGCCGGTCGAGGCCCTGGGTGGCTGGCTGTTCCAGATCGCCCGCCACGACCTGTACGACCACCGGCGCAAGCAGCGCCGCTCCCGGACCGAGCCGCTGGAGGACAACCTCAAGGAGGTGGCCGCCTCCGACGGGGTGGTCGACCCCGAGGACCTGGCCATCATCCGGCTCGAGGGCAGCCGCGTGCTCCGCGCCCTCCAGCAGCTCTCCCCCGACCAGCGTGAGGTGCTGCTGCTGCGGATGGCCGGTGGGATGACCGCCCCCGAGGTGGCCGCGATGCTCGGCAAGACCACCAACGCGGTCAAGGCGCTCCAGCACCGCGGCCTGGCGAGCCTGGCCCGCGTGCTGGGCCTACGTAGCCTGCGGGAGACCCAGGACCACCCGTATCCATCACCCGATCCCGATCGCCTGACTAGTCAGGAGGAGGACGAGGAAAGGTGAGGATGCATCGGCCCAGGCCAAACAAGCTCCACGATGAGCTCGACGCCCTGCTGGACGGGCGCCCGGTCGAGCTCACCGACGAGCTTGCCCCGCTGGTCGAGGCGGCCGACATCCTCCGGATCGAGCTCGCCGCCTACCAGCTGGACCCGGAGGTGGCCGACCGCCACCTGGAGCGGGTCCTCGGCGACCCGGGCAAGGTCGTCCAGCTCCCCGTCCGCCAACCGGCCAACACCTGGGACGTCCGCCGCCGCATCGTCGCCGTCGCCCTGGCCGCCGCCCTGGTCCTCGCCCCAGCGACGATCGCCTCGGCCGCCGCCCTTCCCGGCCAGGCCATGTACCCGTTCAAGCTGGCCATCGAGCAGGTCCGCATCGCCTCAGTGCAGTGGTCGCCGATCAGGGAGGCGGGCGAGCGGACCCGGGTCGCCGACGAGCGCCGCAGCGAGCTCGAGCGTCTGGTCCACCTGCGGATGTTCAACCAGGTCGGCCCGGCGGTGCTCGCCCTCGCCGAGGCGGTGCTGGCCGCCGAGCGCGCCGTGAACGAGGTCAAAGAGGAGGGGGCGGCCGCGCTCGAGGTGACCAGGCTGACCGTCCGGCTGGCGAGCGTCCAGAACCAGGCC
>DATABK010000791.1:0-7536 GCA_036259695.1 Actinomycetes bacterium
GTCGGGCCCCGGCTCGACGGTGGCCAGCAGCACCGGCAGCAGGGTCAGGGTGGCCAGGGTCGCGGCCAGCGGGATGAGCAGGCCGGCGTAGCCGATGCTGCGCAGGAACGGCACCGGCAGCAGGACCAGGGCCAGCAGCCCCACGGCGACGGTGCCGCCGCTGATCACCACCGCCCGCCCGGCGGTGGCCATGGCCCGGTGGACGGCCGCCTCGCGGTCGTGGCCGGCCGCCAGCTCCTCCCGCCAGCGGGTCACCACCAGCAGCGAGTAGTCGACGGCGACCCCGAGGCCGATCAGGGCGACCAGGAACTGGACGATGAAGCTGACCTCGACCAGCCCGGTCAGGCCGAGGACGGCCAGGAAGGTGGTGAGGATGGCCACGGCGGCGATCAGCAGCGGCACCAGGGCCAGGAAGGACCCGAACACGAAGGCCAGCACGAGCAGGGCCCCCAGGGCCCCGACCAGGGTCTCGACCAGCACCCCGGTGTCGGCCGGCTCCTCGGCCGCGGTCGCCCGCAGCTGGTCGAGGCCGGTCACCTGGACGACCGTGCCGGTGGGCAGGGCCTGGCCGAGGCCGGCGGCGACGGCCTGCCCGATGGCCGGGTCGCCGCCCTCGGGGCCGGTGAAGGGGCCCCACACCAGGCCGTAGACGGTCCGGCCGCCGTCGACGACCAGGCGGCGGTCGTCGGTGGTGGCCGGCCAGGCCAGGACCCGCAGCCGCGGGTCGGCCGCGACCCCGGCGAAGGCCTGGTCGAGGGCGTCCCGGACCCCCGGGCTGTCGACGGTGGTTCCGGCAGGCAGGGCCACCACCGGGACCAGCGGGTTGCCGGGCCCACCGTTGCCGTAGGCCTCCAGGATGGCCACGTTGGCCTCGTAGCCCTCCTCGCCGGGGAAGGAGAACTCCTGCGACAGCCGGCCCGGCACCACCCCGGCGGCGGCGCCGCCGGCGACCAGGACGACCAGCCAGGCCGCGACCACGGCCAGCTTGTGACGGAGCAGGAACGACGTCAGGCGGGGCATTGGGTGGCCTCCGGGGTCGCTGGGCAACGGCCACCCGATCGTGCCGCCGGGTGCGGGGCCGGTCGTCGGCCACAGAGCGGCTCGGCGCCTGCACATCCCGCGCAGGCGGGCGGCGCCGGCTACGGCGGCCGGCGTAGGTCAGCCGGCGTGGCCGGGGCTGACCAGGCCGGACTCGTAGGCGAAGACGACCAGTTGGGCCCGGTCGCGGGCGCCCAGCTTGACCATGGCCCGGCTGACGTGGGTGCGGGCCGTGGCCGGGCTGACGACCAGCCGTTCGGCGATCTCCTCGTTGGACAGCCCGGCCCCGGCCAGGGCCATGACCTCGCGCTCGCGTTCGGTCAGGGCGGCCAGGTCGACGGTGGCCCGTGGTGGCGCGCTGGCGGCGGCGAACTTGGCGATCAGGCGGCGGGTCACGCTGGGGGCCAGCAGGGCGTCGCCCTCGGCCACGACCCGGACCGCCCGCAGCAGCTCCACCGGGTCGGTGTTCTTGAGCAGGAACCCGCTGGCCCCGGCGGCCAGGGCCTCGAACACGTACTCGTCCAGCTCGAAGGTGGTCAGCACCAGCACCCGGACCCCGGCCAGGAGCTCGTCGGCGACGATGCGGCGGGTCGCCTCCAACCCGTCCATCACCGGCATGCGGATGTCCATGAGGACCACGTCGGGCCGGGTCGAGCGGGCCAGCTCGACCGCGGCCGCCCCGTCGCCGGCCTCGCCGACGACCTCGATGTCGCCGGCGTCGTCCAGCAGGGCCCGGAACCCGGCCCGGACCAGCCCCTGGTCGTCGGCCAGCAGCACCCTGATGCGGCTCACGGGGCGCCCACCGGGAGCGTGGCCTGGACGCGGAAGCCGCCGCCGGGGCGGGGGCCCGCCTCCAGGCTGCCGCCGAGGGCCCGGGCCCGCTCCCGCATCCCCAGGATTCCCTGGCCGCTGCCGTTGCCGTTGGCGTTCCCCGGCCCGTTCCCCGGGCGGGCGCGGCCGTCGTCGGTGACCTCCACCACCAGCCGGCCGTCGGAGTGGCGGACGCTGACCTCGGCCCGGCTGGCCCCGGCGTGGCGGGCCACGTTGGTCAGCGACTCCTGCACCACCCGGTAGGCGGCCAGGTCCACGGCCGGTGGCAGCCGCCGCGGCTCGCCCTCCAGCGACACCGTGACCTCGACCCCGGCCCCGGCCGCCTGGGCCACGAGCGTGTCGAGCTCGGCCAGGCCGGGCGCCGGGGCCAGCGGGGCCCGGCCGTCCTCGCCGCCCCCCTCGCGGAGCACGCCCAGCATGGCGTGCAGTTCGCCCAGGGCCTCGTCGCTGGCCTGGCGGATCGCGGCCAGCGAGTCGGCCGCCTTGTCGGGCCGGCGGTGCAGCAGGTGGGCGGCGACCCCGGCCTGGACGCTGATCACTCCGATGGTGTGGGAGACCACGTCGTGCAGCTCCCTGGCGATCCGCATCCGCTCCTCGTCGACCCGCCTGCGGGCCTCCTCCTCCCGGGTCCGCTCGGCCCGCTCGGCCCGGTCCCGCAGCTCGGCCACATACGCCCGCCGGGCCCGGACGCCCTCGGCCCACCACATGGCCGCGAACACCGTCACGGCGGCGTACAACGGCTCGCCGTCGAACATGGTGTCGCCGTACAGGAACAGCTCGGCCCCGGCGACCGCCAGCGCCGCCCAGGTCGCGGCCAGCCAGGCCGTTCGCCGCGAGCGGGTCATGGCCACCGTCCACAGCGCCGGGTACACGGCCAGCTGCGACGGGCCCTCCGGGTAGGTGCGGGCGGCATAGGCGAGCCCGCAGGCCAGGGCGGTGGCCAGCACCCAGAGGGGCCAGCGGCGCCGGACCAGCAGGGCCAGCGGCCCGGCGGCCAGCAGCAGGTAGGCCAGGGCGTCCGGGTCCCGCCAGTCGGGCGAGCGGATGAAGCGCTCCGACCACATCACGGTGAGCACCTGGACCAGCGCGATCCCGAAGGCCAGCAGGACGTCGACCAGCCCGGCCAGGTCCCGGGCCAGGCGCTTGGGTCTGCTCGCCTTCATACGGTCAACGATAGGCGCGCCGGGTGGCCCGGGCATCCGCTCGCGGGCGTAGCCGCCACCCGCCCCGCCTACGCAGGCGCGCGTATTCACTACCAACCGGGGGCCCTGGACCACATACTTGGGCCCGATGGCCACCTACGACCCGATCGAGGTCCAGGCGCGCTGGCAGGCCCGCTGGGAGCGGGACCGCCTGCACGAGCTGGACCTGGGCCGGGTGGGACGGGAAGAGAAGCTCTACAACCTGGTCGAGTTCCCCTACCCGTCGGCCGAGGGGCTCCACGTCGGGCACACCTACACCTACGCGGGGGCCGACACCTACGGGCGCTACCAGCGGATGCGGGGGCGGGCGGTGTTCCAGCCGATCGGGTTCGACGCCTTCGGCATCCACACCGAGAACTACGCCCTGAAGGTGGGCGAGGACCCGACCACCCTCACGGCCAGGACCGTGCAGCGCTACCAGGGCCAGCTCCGGCGGCTGGGGGCGGCCTGGGACTGGGACCACGAGGTCGTGACCAGCGACCCCGCCTACTACCGCTGGACCCAGTGGGTGTTCCTGCGGCTGCACGAGGCCGGCCTGGCCGTCTGGCGGGAGGCACCGGTCGTCTGGTGTCCGTCGTGCCTGACCGTGCTGGCCAACGAGCAGCTGGAGGGCGACCGTTGCGAGCGCTGCGGCACACCGGTGACCGAGCGGGTCACGCGCCAGTGGTTCCTGCGCATGACCGCCTACGCCGACCGGCTGCTGGACGGCCTGGACACCCTCGACTGGGCGGAGTCGGCCAAGCGCCAGCAGCGGGCCTGGATCGGGCGCTCGGCCGGGGTCGAGATCGACTTCGACACCGAGGACGGCGGCCGCCTGGCCGCCTTCACCACCCGGCCGGGCACCCTCCCGGGCGTGACCTTCCTGGCCGTGCCCAGCCCGGAGGCCGGCCTGGCCGGCCAGGGCCGCGGCCAGGGCACCGAGGGCCGGTTCACCGGCCGCCACGCCCGGCACCCGGTGACCGGCGGGCGCCTGCCCATCTGGGAGGCCGCCTACGTCGTCGCCGGCTACGGGGCCGAGGCGGTCATGGGCGTCCCGGCCCACGACGAGCGCGACCGCGCCTTCGCCGCCGCCAACGGGCTGCCGCTGCTGGCGACGCCCGAGGAGCCGGCCGAGGTGGTCACCGCCTGGCTGGAGGGACGGGGACGCGGCCGGCGGGCGACCCGCTACCGGCTGCGGGACTGGCTGATCTCGCGCCAGCGCTACTGGGGGCCGCCGATCCCGATCGTCCACTGCGACCACTGCGGGCCGGTCCGCGTGCCCGACCGGGACCTGCCGGTGCGGCTGCCGCCGGTGGCCGACTTCCGCCCGACCGGCACCGGGCAGTCGCCGCTGGCCTCGGTGCCCGAGTTCGTCCACACCCCCTGCCCGGCCTGCGGCGGACCCGGCCGGCGGGAGACCGACGTGTCCGACACCTTCTTCGACTCGGCCTGGTACTTCCTGCGCTACCCGTCGTCCGGCCGCGACGACGTCGCCTGGGACCCGGAGCTGACGGCCAGGCTGCTGCCGGTCGACACCTACACCGGCGGGCCCGAGCACGTCGCCCGCCACCACCTGTACGCCCGCTTCGTGACCATGGCCCTGCACGACCTCGGCCTCGTGCCCTTCGCCGAGCCGTTCCCGAGGATCCGGCTGCACGGGTTCCTGCGCAAGGACGGCGCCAAGATGTCCAAGAGCCGGGGCAACGTGGTGGTGCCCGACGACTACATCGCCAGGGTCGGGGCCGACACCCTGCGCATGTACCTGCTGTTCGTGGCCCCGTTCGAGGAGGGTGGCGACTGGAGCGACGCCGGCCTGGCCGGCATCGAACGGTTCACCGCCAGAGCCTGGCGGCTGCTCACCGAGCCCCCCGATTTACCGGGGGACCATCCCGACGGTCCCCCGGGCCCCCCCGAGCCCGGGCACGGCCGGGTCGACCTGCGGCCGCTGGACCGGGCC
This sequence comes from Actinomycetes bacterium, assembly GCA_036259695.1. Classification (GTDB taxonomy): domain Bacteria; phylum Actinomycetota; class CALGFH01; order CALGFH01; family CALGFH01; genus CALGFH01. Next base: position 5,008 of record DATABK010000791.1, read on the forward strand.
GTCGTGGACGTCGGCGACGACATCGAGCGGCTCAAGCTCAACACCGCCATCTCGACCCTGATGGAGCTGCTGCGCTGGGCCCGCCAGCATCAGGCGGCCATGGACGCCGGCCAGTGGGACCGGGTGGCGACCACGTTCACGCTGCTGCTGGCGCCGTTCGCGCCGCACCTGGCCGAGGAGCTGTGGGCCCGGCTCGGCCGCCCCTATTCGGTCCACAGCCAGCCCTGGCCGGTCCCCGACCCGGCCGCCCTCGCCGCCGAGGAGATCACCCTGGTCGTCCAGGTGGATGGCAGACGCCGCGACGCCGTCGCCGCCCCGGCCGGTCTCGACCGCGACCAGGCGGTCCAGCTTGCCCTGGCGAGCGACAACGTCCGCCGCCACCTGGGCGGCCGGCCGCCCCGACAGGCCGTCTACGTCCCGGACCGGCTGGTCAACCTGGTCACCCGGGGCTAGGCGCCGGGGCTGGTGAGCCAGGCGGCCTGGTAGGGGTCGAGGACGACCTGGCCGTGGTCGACCCGGGCCGGCTGGCCGGTGAGCTGGTCGACCGGATGGTCGTGGCCGACCAGGTACAGGGCCATGGGGCTGACGCGCTGGGGCTGCTCGGTGACGTTGTGGACGGCGAGCAGGGTGCCGAGCGGGTGCCGGCGCATGAACGCGAACAGCTGCGGCTGCTGGAGGTCGAGGACCTCCACCGGGGTGGCCGCGTGCAGCTGGGGGGTGCGGCGGCGCGCGGTGGCCAGGGCGGCCAGGGCGGAGAAGATACGCTCCTCGACCGTGCCCTTCTGCGCGCGGCGGCCGGCCGCGTCCCAGTCCATGGCCGGGCGGTGCAGCCAGCGGTTGTCGGCCGCCAGGGCCGGGTCGTCGAGGTAACTGTGGTCGTTGCGCAGGCCCAGCTCGTCGCCCATGTAGAGCAGGGGGATGCCGTCGTAGCCGAAGATCAGGGCGTGGCCGAGCAGGATCCGGCGGATGGCCAGGTCGACCAGGCCCTGGTCGCCGGAGGCCAGGGCGTCCTCGAGCCCGGCCAGGCTGGCCATGCTGCCGCTGGTCCGCCGGTCCCCGGTGACCGGGTTGTCCTGGAAGACCTCGCCGCGGGCGAAGCTGCCGGGGAACTTGCCGGCGTAGAAGTCGGCCAGGAAGCGGCGGTGGGCGAAGCCGCTCCAGCCGATCGCGGCCGCGTCCTCGTCCAGGACCGCCCAGCCGATGTCGTCGTGGCAGCGCAGGTAGGTCGCCCAGGCGGTGGAGGCCGGCTTGGCCGGGAGGCGGCCGAGGACCAGGGTGGCCAGCCGGGCGTCCCTGGTGGCCACCGCCGACCAGTACTGGACCATCAGGCTGTTGTGGTAGGCGAGGTCGGAGATGCGCCCGTGGTGGCGGCCGACGCCCAGGTAGGCGGCCAGCTCGATCGGGCTGACGATCGCCTCGGCCTTGAAGATGACCGCCGGGGCGACGATCCGGGCACAGGCCCGCAGCGCCTGGAGCAGGTCGTGGACCTCGGGCTGGGTCTGGCAGTTGGTGCCGAGCCGCTTCCAGATGAACCCGACCGCGTCCAGCCGCAGCACCTCGACGCCCCGGTTGGCCAGGTTGAGGAGCACGTCGGCCATCTCGACGAAGACCCGCGGGTTGGACCAGTTCAGGTCCCACTGGAAGCTGTTGAAGCTGGTCCAGACCCACTTGCCGGTCTCCGGGAGGTAGCTGAAGTTGCCGGGGGCGAAGTCGGGGAAGACCTCGGGCAGGGCCCGCTCGTAGGCGTCGGGCAGCTCGCGGTCCGGGAACATCCAGAACATCGCCTGGGCCTCGGGGTCGCCGGCCCGGGCGGCCACCGCCCAGGAGTGCTCGGCCGCGCAGTGGTTGAGGACCAGGTCGACGCAGACGCTGATCCCCCGGCCCCTGGCCTGCCCGCACAGCCGCTCGAGGTCGTCCATGGTCCCCAGCCTGGGGTCGACGGCCCGGTAGTCGCGAACGGCGTAGCCGCCGTCGGAGTCGCCCTCTCTGGGGGCCAGCAGCGGCATCAGGTGCAGGTAGCGGACGCCCAGCTCGCCCAGGTAGTCGAGGTGCCGCCCGACCCCTTCGAGGGTGCCGGCGAAGCGGTCGGCGTAGCAGACGTAGCCGATCATCGACGGGTCCTGGAACCAGTCCGGCCGGATGCTGCGCTCCAGGTCGAGCAGCTTCAGGTCCTCGGCCCGCTCCCGGTACCGCTCGGCCAGCAGCACCGCGACCCGCCCCAGCAGCTCCCCCAGGTCGTGCCGCTCCCCGTACGGCCCCCGGAGCCCCTCGGCCAGGTCGTGCCACCACCGCCGCAGCCGCACCAGGAACAGGTCGACGTCCCGCCCCGCCAGCCCCTCGAGCACCGCCCGCACCCGCTGCTCGGTCCCCGCCGGCACCCCGCCGCCCATCGCGCCTCCTCCTGCCCAGGGGAGCGTACTAGCATGAGGCCATGGAGGAGCTCGACCGGCGAGCCCTGCTGCGGCGGGCCGGGCTGGTCGCCGGCGCCGGGGTCCTGGCCGGCCTGGCCGGCTGCGAGCCGGACCGGCC
>DATABK010000792.1:0-2682 GCA_036259695.1 Actinomycetes bacterium
CGCCGGCCGCCCGGCCGGCGCCGGGGGCCGGCGATGGCGCGCCGGCCGCGCTGGTCGCCCCCTACCTGCCCCGGGCCATGCTGGCCTCGCTGGTCGCCGGGCACGAGGAGTGGCTGGCCGAGCTGCGCCAGATCACGGTGGTCTTCGCCAACCTGCCCGACCTGGACCACCGGGCCGGGCTGGAGGAGGCCGACGAGGTCATGCGGGCGCTCCAGGGTGCCCTGTACCGCTACGAGGGCAGCATCAACAAGCTGAGCCTCGACGAGAAGGGCACCACCCTGGTGGCCGCGCTCGGCCTGCCGCCCCTGACCCACGAGGACGACCCGGCCCGGGGGGTCCAGGCCGCCCTGGCCATGCGCGAGACCCTGGCCGGCCTGGGCCGCCGGGTCGCCATCGGGGTCACCACCGGCCGGGCCTTCTGCGGCACGGTCGGCAGCCGCTGGCGGCGCGAGTACACCATGCTGGGAGCGGTGGTGAACCTGGCCGCCCGGCTGATGCAGGAGGTCGGCGACGGCGTCCTCTGCGACGCCGCCACCGCCGAGGCGGCCCGGTCCGCCCTGGCCTTCGAGGCCCTGCCCCCGGTGCGGGTCAAGGGCCGGGCCGGCCTGGTGCCGGTCTACCGCCCGGGGCGGCCCGGCCGGGCCGCCGGCCGGGGGCCGGAGCCGGTGGTCCGGGCCCCCCTGGTCGGGCGGGAGGCGGAGTGGGCGCGGCTGGAGGAGGCCCTGCGCCGGCTCACCGGCGACGGCGACGACGGCGACGGCCGGCCCGGGGTGGTCCAGGTGCTGGTCCTGGAGGGCGACGCCGGGGCCGGCAAGTCCCGCCTGGTGGCCGAGCTGGTCGACCAGGCGGTCGCCGCCGGGGTGCCGGTGCTGACCGGGGCCGGGGACGCGGTCGAGCGCAACACCCCGTGGCACGTCTGGCACGAGCTGTTCGGCCGGCTGCCGGCCTTCGACGGGGCCGACCTGGCGGCCCGCCGGCGCCTGGTGCTCGACCTGCTCGGGGCCGAACCCGAGCTCCGCGACCTGGCCCCGCTGCTCAACCCCGTGCTCGGCCTGGAGCTGCCCGAGACCCCGGCCAGCGCCCAGCTGAGCGGGCAGGGAAGGGCCGGCCGGACCAGGGAGCTGCTGGTCCTGTTGCTGCGGGCGGTCGTCGGGGACAAGCCGACCGTGCTCGTGATCGAGGACGCCCACTGGCTCGACTCGGCCTCGACCGGGCTGGTCCTGACGCTGAGCCGGGAGCGGCTGCCGCTGCTGCTGCTGGTGGCCACCCGCTCCCGGGCCGAGGGTGGGACGGTCGAGGACGAGCTGGCCTGGACCGCCTACCGGCGGCTGCTGCGGGCGCCGAACATCGACCGGCTGGTCCTCGACCGGCTGTCGGCGGCGGCGGTCGAGGCTCTGGTCGGCCACCGGCTCGGGACCAGCGACGTCCCCGAGGTCCTCACCCGGCTGGTCGAGGAGAAGGCCGAGGGCAACCCGCTGTTCACCGAGGAGCTCACCCTGGCCCTGCGCGACGCCGGGCTGGTCCGGGTGGCCGGCGGCCGCGTCGAGCTGCTCTCGGACATCCCCGAGGTCCTGGCCCGGCGCCTGCCCCACACCGTCCACGGCGCCATCACCAGCCGCATCGACCGGCTCAGCCCCACCCAGCAGCTGACCGTCAAGGTGGCCAGCGTGATCGGGCGGGTGTTCGCCGTCGGGATCCTCCGCGACGTCCACCCCCTCCGGCCTGCGGTCGCCAGGACCCTGATGGCCGACCTGACCGAGATCGAGCGGGCCGACCTGACCGTGCTCGACACCCCCGAGCCCGACCTCAGCTACCTGTTCAAGCACGTGATCGTCCAGGAGGCCGCCTACAACCTGATGCTGCTGTCCCAGCGCCGCCAGCTGCACCGGTCGGTGGCCGAGTGGTACGAGCGCTCCAGCGGCGGCGACCTGGCCCTCCTGGCCCACCACTGGCGGCTGGCCGAGGTGCCGGCCAAGGCGGTCCACTACCTGGAGCAGGCCGGCGGCGAGGCCCTCCGGGAGGGCGCCTACGCCGAGGCCGTCCGGTTCTTCACCGCCCTGCTCGAGGTCGACGACGCCGACCGGGGCGGCCCGCCCGCCGCCGGCGGCCAGGGCACGCCGGACGCCGCCACCATCCGCCGGGCCCGCTGGGAGCACCAGCTCGGCGACGCCTACCTCGGCCTGGGCCAGCTCGCCCTGGAGCAGGAGCACCTGCACGCCGCCCTGGCCCTGCTGGGCCGCCGGACCCCGGCCAGCGGCCGCCGGCTCCCCGGCAAGCTGGCCTGGCAGACCGGCCAGCAGCTGCGGAACCGGCTCTGGCCGCGCCCGCTGGTCGCCCGCTCGGCCGAGACCCGGGCCGCCCTCGAGGAGGCGGCCGAGGTCTACGACCGCCTGTTCCTGGTCGACTACCACGCCAGCCAGCGGGCCCGGGCGCTGCACCAGGCGGTCAAGGGCCTGAACCTGGCCGAGGCGGCCGGGTCGCGCTCGGCCGAGGCCCGGCTGGCCGCCGCCTGCTCGGTCGGCGCCGGGCTGCTGGGCCGCCACCGGGTGGCCGAGGGCTACCTGGGCCACGCCTTCGCCGCCCTCGAGCGCGCCGGCGACCCCTCGGCCAGGGCGTCGGTGCTCCAGTCGGCTGCGCTCTACCGGCTCGGGGTCGGGCGCTGGGCGGAGGTGCGCCAGCACC
>DATABK010000793.1:0-6927 GCA_036259695.1 Actinomycetes bacterium
CAGGCCGCCTACCCGGGGGAAGGGAGGAGCCTACGTAGCTCGTCGTTGGTGGTGCTACGCAGCATTAGCCATATCGATTGCTTTGACGCAGCTCGTACCATCTGCAGGGATCTGCGCGCCGGGGAGTTCACCGCGAGAACCGGGGGGGATGGCGGATGCGTCGAAGGGTGGCGGCGGTGCTGGCCTTGGCCGCACTGGTCAGCTTGCTCGGGTTGGACGACCCCGCCCAGGCCGACACCACGACGGTCATCGCCACGGAGGACACCTTCACCGCGCAGGGGAGCCCAGGCACGAACTACGGCTCGAGCGGATCCATGACCGTGAATGGTCCGGCGGGGGAGCGGCGGGCCTATATCAAGTTCACCGTGACCGGCATCCCGGCCGGCGCCACCGAGGTCCGGGCCGTCCTGCGGCTGTGGGCGTCGACGTCCTCGTCGGCCACCTTCACCGCCCGAGCGGTCGCCTCCAGCTGGTCCGAGTCGACGCTGACCTGGAACACCCAGCCGCCCCTGGGCACGGCCCTGGCCTCGGTGACTGGGGTGACGGCCGGCCAGTACTACGAGTTCGACGTGTCCGGACATGTGGCCGGCAACGGCACTTACGCCCTGGCCGTCACCGGCTCTGGCACCCGGGCCAGGTTCGTCTCCACCGAATCGTCCGCCCGCACCCCACCCGAGCTCGGCCTGACCTGGACCTCGCCGACCACGCCGCCCCCGGCAGGCGTCGATGACCCGGTGGTCGCCGCCGCCGGCGACATCGCCTGCCAGCCGCCGGCCACCCGCACCTCCACCGCCTGCCATCACCAGGACACCGCCAGCCTGCTGGCCACAGGCGACTACGACGCCGTCCTGCCCCTTGGCGACCTGCAGTACGAGTGCGGCGAGCCCAGCGCCTACCAGGCGGTCTACGATCCCTCCTGGGGCCAGTTCCGGTCCAAGAGCCACCCGGCCGCCGGGGACAACGAGTACGGCAGCGCGACCTGTGCGACGCCGGGGGCATCGGGCTACTTCAGCTACTTTGAGGGAGCGGCCAGCCCCAACCAGCCGGACTGCACCAGCGCCTGCCGCGGCTACTACAGCTACGAGCTGGGAAACTGGCACGTGGTGGTGCTCAACACCAACTGCAGCCAGCCGGGCGTCGGCGGCTGCAGCTCGACCTCGGCCCAGGGGCGGTGGCTGGCGGCCGACCTGGCCGCCCACCCCAACCAGTGCATCCTTGCGTACTGGCACCTGCCCAGATGGAAGGAGAACGGCACCGTCTCGAGTACTCCCAGCTATTTCGCCACCGCCCTGTACAACGCCGGCGCCGAGATCATCCTGTCGGGCAACAACCACTTCTACACCCGGTTCGCGCCCCAGAATCCCGCCGGCGCGGCCGACCCGACCAACGGCATCCGCCAGTTCATCGTCGGGACCGGCGGCAAGAGCCTGCACGGGCTCAGCAGCAACCCGGACCCCCAGGTCGAGGCCCGCCAGAGCACCACCTACGGGATCCTGGAGCTGACGCTGCATCCGGAAGGCTACAGCTGGAGGTTCGTCCCCGAGTCGGGCCGGACCTTCACCGACTCGGGAAGCCAGAGCTGCCACTAGGCTCCAGCGCTTTGGTACCTCGGCGCGGCGACCTCAACCGGACGCCGCAAGTTCGCCGCAGCTGCGACGGTCACCGAGGCCACGGCTGCTGGTGGTTTCCGGGACGTTCCGACCTTTCACCGCCCGGGTCGCCGCCCCGGTACGGCCACCGAGCATCCTCGCGACTGCTCCGGCCCGGCCTTGATGGATCTAGTCCTCGGTTGGGTTCGTGCTGCTTGGGGGTGCTGGTTTGGCGGGAGTGATCGGGTGCCAGAGCCGGTGACGGCCAGGGCGTCAGGCGGTGTTGACCCGGGTCATCCTGGAGCGCAGGATGCGGCGGACATCACAGCGTCATGAGAGTTGGGGTCATCATGCGGACTCGTCATGTCGTGGCCACCCTACTCATGGGAGCGGCCGTACTGGCAACACCGGGGGTCGCGACCGCGGCGTTCCCCGGCGCCAACGGCCGGATCGCCTTCGAGCAGGGCGGCGTTATCTACTCGATCCGTCCCGACGGGTCCGACCGTCGGCAGCTGACCACCGACACCCGCAGCCACAGCCCACGCTGGTCACCCGACGGACGCTTGATCGCCTTCCACCGGGCCGGTGACATCTGGGTCATGCAGGCCGACGGCAGCGCCGCCCACCGGGTGACCAGCGGAGCGGCGAACGACATCAACCCGACTTGGTCGCCGGATGGCGGCCGGCTGGTCTTCTCGCGCACGACGGACGGCACCCTGGCCGGTCGTTCGTTGTTTGTGGTGTCCGCTGCTGGTGGGAGCGGCCAGCGGCTGACGACGAGGTCGGATGGCTGTGCGGTGGAGCCGACCTGGTCGGCCACCGGCCGCTACGTCGTCTACTGGGACAAGTGCGCCAGCGGAATGAGCGGCACCGGGAACGCGATCCGCAAGGTCAACACGGGGACCGGGGCGATCAGCGTGGTGGTCGGCGTAGACGGGCTGGCGCAGCCGGATGGCCAGGTGTTCTTCTGGGGCACGGGGCCGGATGTCACCCCGGGTGGGGGCCGGGTCGTCTTCAGTGCTGCCGACCCGTCCGGCCTCTGCGGGGTGGCGATCACCGACCTGTCGGGCGGCGGCTTTCGGTTTCTGTCGGTGCCGGTCGACTGCGGGGTCTTCCTGTCCGACGATCCGGCCGTGTCACCTGACGGCACGCAGGTCGTCTACACCGCTGGGAATGAGAACCCCCAGCTGAATGTGGTCTCCACCGCCGGGACGCGGCAGACCGGCCGCAACATCTACGAGAGCGGTACCAACGACTTCCCGCTCCGACCCGACTGGCAGCCACGTCCCTGAGCACCGTCGGTGCCAGGCCGGATCGGTCCAAACAGTAGGCCCTACCCGGTCGCGACTCACAAAGGCGCAGGTCGGCGGCGGGGTGCGAGCGGGGGGATTCGAACCCCCACGGGTTGCCCCACCGGGACCTAAACCCGGCGCGTCTGCCGTTCCGCCACGCTCGCGAGTTGCGGCGAGCTTACAACGGGAGGGAGTCGGCGTAGCGGTCGAGGATGAAGGGCCAGCCTTGGGGGGAGGCCATGGCCTGGCGGTAGGGGTCGCCGTCGTCGCCGTGGCGGGCGAAGGCACGGTGCTCCAGTTCGACACGGGTGGTGGAGGGGTCGGTGGGGTGGAAGGTGACCTCGACCTCGCTGGCCTTGGCCGGGTTGGGCTCGGGGACCCGGTCGGGGGCGATCTGCCAGGTGAACGCGAGGCGGGTTGGCGGGTCCCAGGTCAGGACCGTGCCCCAATGGCAGGTGAAGCCGTGGGGGCCTCGCTCGTAGCAGTGGCCGCCCTGGTGGGGCTCGATGCCGATGTCCTCGAGGCTGTCGGCGGCCCAGGTGTACTCGGGGGGCCACCAGCGGGCCAGGTCGGTGAAGGCGGCGAACGCCTGGTCGGCCGGGACCGGGACGGTCACGGCATGGCGGATCGGCTCGTTCGATGGTGGCCGGGTCATCGGCCCTCCTTCAGCTGGACGGGCGTTCCTGGACGGCCCAGCCGTTGCCGTCGGGGTCGCTGAAGAACACGAACGAGTTCCAGCGCCCGCCGGGGCCGTCGACCAGGTTGGGGCCCTCGTAGTGCTGGACCGGGCTGACCTCGACCCCCCGTTCGACCAGCTGCGCCCGCGCGGCCTCGATGTCGGGCACCACCAGCTGCAGGCCCTCGACGGACCCCGGGGTCATCGTGGCGATCCCCGTGCCGATCGTGATCGAGCAGGCCGACCCGGGTGGGGTCAGCTGCACAACGTGCATGTCCTCGCTCACCTTGGTGTCGTGGTCGACGGCGAACCCGACCTGCTCGCTGTAGAAGCGCTTGGCCCGCTCGACGTCGGCGACCGGGACGACCACCACCTCGAGCTTCCAGTCCACGCCCCGTCCTCCTCGCGTTCGGTGTCCCGCCGAGGCTAGCTTGACCCGATGACGGTCGCAGGCGAGCTGCAGATCCGGCCCGGATCCGACGCCGACCTGCCTGCCCTCGTCGCCGTCCTCGGCCAGCGGCGCTGGTTCTCGGACCGGCTGGCCAGGCAGCGGGCCGGTGGAGGGGTCCTGCTGCTCGCCTGGCTCGAGGACCGGCCGGTCGGTGATGTGTATCTGCACCTCGAGCCCGCCACCGAGCCGGAGGTCCGCCGGCACCTCCCGGGGGTGCCGTTGCTCATCCATCTGGAGGTCCTGGTGCCGCTCCAGCGGCGCGGCATCGGGACCGCCCTGATCCACGCCGGGGAGGGCACCGCCCGCCGCCTCGGCCACCGCCGGCTGGCCATGGGCGTCGGCCTGGACAACCACGAGGCCCGCCGCCTCTACGAACGGCTCGGCTACACCGACTGGGGCCACGGCACGGTGGAGACCTCCTGGGAGGAGCACGACCACACCGGCCAGCCGGTGACCGTCAGCCAGACCATCCACATGCTCGTCCGGGACCTCTGAGGACGCCGAGGCCAGGGTGTGGACCACGTCACCGATGATGCGCCCCCCGACAATCCGCTCCAGGTCGGCGCTGTCCAGACCTCGGCGTAGGCGTCCATGAAGGGGGCCAGACCCTCAGCCGTGATCTGGCCGACGACGAGCCCAGAAGAGGGCGTGCGCACCGTCACCCTCGGGAACGACTTCCTGGGTGACCACCGTCAAGCCGGCCTGCTCGATCCAGGTCCGATAGGTTGCCGCATCGGCGTGACTCCACCACATCGGCGCTTCGCCGCCCAGCCAGCCGTGCTCGGTCCCGGTCCAGGCGCGGTGGCCGGTGGTAGCCAGGAACCAGCCTCCTGGACGGAGCCAGGCGCCGATCCGGCCGAGCAGCGACGGTTGCTCGTCCAGCGGCAGGTGGATGAGGGCGTAGAGGCTGATGACGGCATCCAACGAGGAGGGCGGGAACCTCACCTGGGTGGCGTCGGCGTGCAGGAACCTGGCTGCGGGAACGAGTTGGCGGGCGCGCTCAACCTGCACGGCGCTCAGGTCGACGCCGGTGACCTGGTAGCCGCTGGCGGCCAGGTCCCGGGCCAGCGGCACGCCATTGCCGCAGCCCAGATCCAGGATGGCCCCGCCGGGCGGAACTCGCTCGCGGAGCTGCGTCAGCCAGGTCGCGTACTGCTCTGGTTGCTCGGAATCACCTCGGTAGCGGTAGGACAACGCGTCATAGCCACGGCGAACGATGTCCTTGGGATCCATGCCTACGGAAGACCGTCGTCGAGGGGGCGCTCCTCGACCACCTCGACAGGTTGCTCCCCACCCACCAGGCGGCGGCGGGCGGCCATTCTGCGCCGGCCCCATGGCGTCAGGTTGCTCCAGAACAGCAGCGAGTACAGCACCGCCACCAAGCCGATGAGCAACAGGATGATCCCGAGGGAGTTCACGTTGACCCCTGGGACGTCGGTTTCCACCGCGAACGCCAGGATGGCGCCCAGCACCATCAGAAAGATGCCAACCCCGATGCTCATCCTCCACCGTCCAATCCAAGCAGCCGATGGCGAAGCTTCCTCGTCGTAGCGCTTGCGCCACCTTGTCCGACCCCAAACCCGTGGCGGACGTTACGGTTCCGGCTGGCGCTCGTTCGCCTGGGTCATCTCGTCGAGGAGGGCTTGGGCGCCGACCGCCTCGTGGCTGTCGATGGCGGCGAGCCCTTCAGCCGCGGTCTCGTCGGCCTCGGTGGCCTCGACGATGGCGCGGTCGGCCCGGACGGGCGCTCCGACGACCAGGGCGAGCGCAAGGGCGTCGCTCGGGCGGGCGTCAACCTCAACGGTGCCCTGGGGGCCGTCGACCACGATGACCGCGTAGTAGGTGCCTTCAGTCAGGCGGTCAATGCGGACCTCGGGCAGGTTGCCGCCGAGAGCGTGGACGAGACGGGCGGCCAGGTCGGACCCGAGCGGTCGGGCAACGGGGCCGTGGCCGAGGAGGCGTAGGGCGATCTCGATGGCGGTCTCCTGCCCGATCCAGATCGGCAGGCGGCGGCCGCTGGGGGGCTCTTGGAGCAGGACGACGTGGTGGTCTCGGCCCGAGCGGGTAACACGGCGGACGTCGCTGACCCGCATGTCGAGGAAGTCCCGGTCGGTTGCGGTTGGCATGGCGGCCTCCTTCGCGCGCCCTGAAGAGCACGACCTTCTCCCTCCTTACAACGAAAAGGGCCCGGGGTCTACCGGGCCCTGAAGATCGCTGATGGGGTGCACCGCCGGGGACTCGAACCCCGAACCGTTGCCTAAGAGTGCTGATGGCGGGAACGAACCTGGCTCAGGCGGTGCGGCGACGGTCACCAGCTCGGGCGATGGGTGAGGCTCGTCCTCGGTGACCGGGAGCCTCGTTGCCAAGCGCTTCGTAGGAGGGCGCGGCAGCCGCTTAGGTTGACGGTCCGCCTGGGGCTGGTGCTTCCTCCATCACCTCGACCCACTGCGCCCGCCATTCCGGTGGCTCGAACGGCTCGGCGTAGTAGCGAGTGTCCCGCCAGATCTTGCCGTCGCGGAACTCCACGATCATCGCGACATGGTAGATCTGGCCACCGTAATCGGACCGGGCCTCGATCACCCACACGTCGCCGGCCCCGACTACGCGACGCGGCTGGATGGTCGGTGGGTTGGGATAGGCCTCCTGGAACGCTCGCATGTTGTCGCGGCCCCGGATGCGCTCGCCCGACTGGGGCATCTCCATCACATAGTCGGGGTGGCGCAGCTCGTACTCGGCTTCGGCGCTGAGATGCTGCAGCCGTTCGAAGAAGAGCTCGCGGACCTCCTGCTCGTTCACCGTGCCCTCCCTCGCTGACAGCTCGCCTTGTTGACGGGACGATACCGTAGGGTGGGTGCGAGGGTTACCGTCCTGGGTGCTGCCGCCCGCAGGGCCGGCCTTGAGGGTGTCGAGAAACGTCTC
>DATABK010000794.1:0-14076 GCA_036259695.1 Actinomycetes bacterium
CGGTGGTGGAGTGCAGCCGGGCCCCGGGCCACGACCGGGCGATGGCGGCACTGTCCGACCAGCCGGTCTCGGTGTCCTGGCGGTCGTGGACCAGCAGCAGGGGCGGGACCGCGACCCGGCCGGCCATGGCCGGCACGGCAAAGGCCGCCATCGAGGTCCCGACCCGCCGCTCGATCCTGGCCACCAGGCGGGCCCGGGTCCGCTCCCCGAAGCCGAGGCGGCCGGCGAAGGTGCGGGTGTAGGGGAGCGGGTCGGCCATGGGGGCCACGAAGGCCAGGCGCCCGGCCTCCAGGCCGTGGTCGAGGGCGTAGGCGGTCGCCGTGGCCCCCAGGGAGTGGGCGATGACCGCATGGGCCGGGCCGCTGTCCGCCACCACCGCGGCCAGGGCGTCGGCGAGCTCCAGGATGGTGCTGCGGCCCGGCCCCTCGGGGCCCGGGTCGGAGGCGCCGTGGCTGGGCCCGTCAAAGGTCACCACCCGGAAGCCGGCGGCCACCAGCGGCCCCACGAACCCGTCGAGCTGTGCCCCCCAGCCGCCCCACCCGTGGACCAGGTACACGGCCGCGGCCGCCGGGTCGCCCCAGACCTCGCCGGCGACCGTGCGGCCGTGGGCCCGCACCTGGAAGGGGCGGCCCGGCTCGGCCAGCCGGTCGCGGCGGCCCCGGGGCGTGGGGATGCGGAACCAGAGGGCCTCGGCCCAGCGGGCCCCCACGGCGGGCGCGACCCGCTCCAGCAGTGCGAACGACCGAACGATCGTGCTTTTCTGAATGGTGGCGAGGCGGCTGGTGGGCATCGGGTCTCCTCAGGAGGCGGGGTGGCGGGCGGCCAGCAGCAGCGCCTCGAAGGCGCGGGTGGCCCGGGCGGCGGCGTCTGGGTCGCCGAGCAGCCGGCTGGCGTGGTGGTAGGCGAGCATCGTCCCGTGCAGGTCGTAGGCGAACTGCTCGGGGTCGGCGTCGGGGCGGAAATCGCCCTCGGCGATGCCGGTCCGGAACACCTGGGCGATCGTGTCCAGCCAGTCGCGCTGGTCCTGGGCCAGGCGGTCGCGGACCGGGCCCGGCTGGGCGTCGAACTCGGCGCTGGCCGCGACGAACAGGCAGCCGCCGGGCAGGGCGTCGGCGTCCCAGGCGAGCCAGCGCCGGAACAGCTCGCGGACCCTCGGCTCCCCCCTGGGGGCGGCCAGGGCGGGGCGGACGACCAGGTCGATGAAGCGGGCCCTGGTGTGCCCGAGGAGCTGGAGCTGGAGGGACTCCTTGGACTGGAAGTGGGCGAACAGCCCGCTCTTGGAGAGCTGGGTCGAGGCGGCCAGCGACCCGATGGTCAGCCCGCCCAGCCCGACCCGGCTGGCGACGCGGGCCGCCTCCTCGAGCACGGCCTGCCTGGTTTCGGTCCCCTTGCTCATAGGCGAAATAAAGCACGAACGTTCGTCTAAATCAAGGGAGGTCAGCGTCGTTCTTGAGGCCTTCCAGGACCCAGCAGGCGATCGGGTCGCGCTTGCCCTTGACCTCGATGGGGTCCAGGGGGCGGGCGATGGCCAGGTGCTTGATGGCCTCCTGGGTGGTGGGGCCGACGACCACCTGGCCGGCCTCGGCGACCTCCTGCTCGAGGCGGGCGGCCAGGTTGACGGTGTCGCCGATGGCGGTGAAGTTGCGGAACTCGCTGCTGCCGATGTTGCCGATGAGCGCCGGGCCGGTGTTGACCCCGACCCGGAAGCGGGGCCAGTCGGGTTCGCGCTCGGCCACCGCCTCGATGGCGGCCTGCATCCCGAGGGCCGCCCGGGCCGCCCGCAGGGCGTGGTCGGGCTGGCGGGCCGGGGCGTTGAACAGGGCCATGACGGCGTCGCCGACGAACTGGACGACCGTGCCCCCGTTGGCCAGCAGCACCGGCACGGCCCGGCCGAAGTACTGGTTGAGCATGGCCACCACCCGGTCGGGGGTGGTCCGCTCGGAGAACGGCGTGAACCCCCGCAGGTCGGCGAAGAGCACCGTGACCTCGGCGACCTCCCCGCCCAGGGCGGCCTGGGTCGGGTCGGCCAGCAGGGCGGTGGCCACGTCCGGCGACATGTACTGGCGGAACAGCCCGTCGAGCTGCCGGTAGAGCCGGGCGTTCTCCAGCCCGATGGACAGCTGGCTGGCCAAGGCCCGCAGCAGCCACCGGTCCCGGTCGGCGAAGGCGCCCTCGGACCGGCGCACGTCCAGCACCCCGGCCGGGCGGTCCTTGACGGTCAGGGGCAGGACCAGCCGGCCTCCCGCCCCCTCGGTCTCCTCGACCGGCTCCAGCGACTTCAGCGAGGCGCCGGCCGGGTCGCCGCCGTCCCCGGCCGGCTGCTCGCGGTTGTCCGCCCCCTCGAGCCGGAGGGCTATCGCTTCGCTGCTTGAGCCCTCCGGACCTCCCTCGGGCCAGCCGCCGGCCCGCATCGAGGATGGTAACACCAGCTGTTCGCCCTCGACCAGCCCGACCCGCAGCGCGTCCGGGCGCAGCGCCTGGCCGGTCAGCTCGACCCCGCGCTCCAGCAGCTGGCGTTCGTCGACGATCACCCGGGCCTCGGCCCCGACGGCGACCAGGGCCCGCAGCCGCTGGATCTGCTCGCGCTCGGCCACCAGGGCCTCGGCCGCCCGCTCCAGCACCTGGGCCTGGCCCTCGGTCAGGTCGAAGCGGTCGGCCAGGTCGGCCACCACCCGCCCGACCGGCCGGGCGCCGTTGCCCTGGGGCTGCTGCATGGCCTCGACCAGCGCCTCCAGGGCGGCCGCGTGCTCGCGGCGCATCTGCTCGATCGTCTCCTGGAGGTAGATGCCGTGGAACAGGCTCGACCAGGAGCCCTCGCGGGCGTACTGCACGTGGGCGCTGTAGTAGACGAAGGCGAAGGCGAAGGCCATCAGCAGGTGCCACTCCCACCAGGAGGCGGCCCAGTTGCGGGCCAGGGCGACCGCGATCATGGCCTCGGCGAGCAGGGCGAAGGCGGTGAGGACGGCGATCAGGATCACCGACGGCCGGCGCCGGTGCAGCCGGAAGTAGCGGACCGAGGCCAGCGTGTACAGGGCGACCCCGGCCACGGCCATGACGGTCAGCGGGCCCCGGCTGGCCTCCTCGGGCAGGGGGCGGTCGAGCGGCGGCAGCGCGAGCAGCGACACCACCGCCCAGGCGGCCATCACCGCGAACAGCCCGCCCCGGAGCAGGGCCTGGCGGCGCAGGACGGCGTCGGCCCGGTCGGGGGTCAGGTCGAGCGAGGAGATGGCGGCGAAGATGGCCGCCAGCAGCAGCCCGACCGGGGTGGCGATGGTGAATCCGGCGTTGCGCCCGGTGAGCAGCACCTGGGGCGTGGCCAGGGCGTGCAGCAGCAGGAACCCGGCGCTGGACAGGAAGACCAGCGAGACCAGGAACAGCCGGGCGTCGGCCCGGCGGCGGGCGACCTCGCTCATCCGCACCCCGAGGGCCACGTTGACCGCGGCCACGGCCACCACCAGCCCGAAGTGGATGCCGTGGTGCTCGAGGATGACGTCGAAGTGGGGCTCGGCCAGCAGCAGCCACAGCCCCAGCAGCGGCAGGACGAGGTGGAAGACCCAGACGACGACGCGCAGGGTCGCCCGTCTCGGTACCGCCGCGGTCATGTCAGCTGTCCGCTTCGCGGCGGGACCGTGCCACCTCCGCCAGGGCGTCCCGGTCGAGCTGCTCGCCGGCGACCACGGCGATCCGGCAGGGGGTGACGGCCCGCAGGGTGGCCGTGCGCCGGCCCCCCTCGAGCAGGGCCATCTCGCCGACCACGGCCCCGGGGCCGAGCTCGGTCACCGGCTTGCCGTCGATCTCGACCATCAGCACGCCGTCGAACAGGAGGTAGACGTCGGTGCCGGTCTCGCCCTGCTCGACCAGGGTCTCGCCCATCTTGAGCCGCCGGAAGCCGGGCTTGCCGTCGATGATGGCCACCGACAGCCGCCGCTCCAGGGCCGACTCGGCCGCCACGACCAGGGCCGGCGAGTCCTCGTCGCCCCAGGGGGTGCGCTGCATCTCGGTCTCGCGGAACCAGCGGTCGAAGTCGATCCGGCCCGTCTTGGCGACCAGCTTGCCCTCGTGGTCGTAGATCCAGTGCCGCGGGAAGGGGCTGGCCCCGACGACCTCGTAGACGGCCCGGCCGTCGGCGTGGATGGTCAGGGCCAGGGTCGACCAGGCGGCCGGGGCGACCCACTGGACGAACGGCGGGCGGCGGATCCGCCTCGGGGCCGGGGCGCCGGTGCGCCCCCCGGCCGACTGCACGAACCGGACCCAGCGGTCGCCCAGCTCGGGCTTGGGGCGCACGTCGGGGAAGGGCATGGCCGCGAAGGTGAGGTTGCGCGCGCCGAGCCGCAGGGTGGTGCTGCCGATGTGGCCGCCGCCGCTGTGGCCGTAGTCGACGATGCGGCCGTCCTCGACCTCGATCCAGGCCCGCAGCTCGTTGGCGAACCGGAAGCGGTCGGCGGCCTTGAGCGCCTCCAGGTCCTCCAGCTTCTCCGGGGGCGGCGGGTCGTAGTGGGCGATGCCGAGGCGGAACGGCAGCTCGGTCCCGGCGCCTTCCATCGCCCCGAGCGGGATCCATGACAGGGAGGTGACCGACGATTCGATGCGCAAGGCGCGGCTCCTTTGTGCTCGGCCGCATTCTCCCCGGAGCCCTGGCCTCCACGCCAGGGGGTATCAAGGCGAGCTGCCGTCACCGGCGGGGCAACGGCGGGGCGGGTGGGGCGAGCACCGCCGGGGGGCCCGGGTCGAGAGCCCAGCACGTCGGGTCGGGGTTGCGGCCGAGCAGGGTGCGGACCCGGCTGGCCGTGTCGGGGACGAACGGCCAGGCGGCCACGCCGAGGGCGTCAAGGAGGGGGAGGAGGCGGGTCAGCTCGTGGTGGGCCTCGGGGTCGGGGAGGCGCCAGGGCTCGGCGGTGGCCAGGCGGCGGTTGACGGTGCGGCCGATGGCGTGGACCGCCTGGAGGGCGCGGCGGAGCTCGGCCCGGTCGATGGCGGCCCCGACCTCGGCCAGGGCGGCGGCGGCCTCGGCCCGCTCGGGGTCGGCGGCGGCCAGGGCGGCCGGGTCGGGGTGGCCGCCGAAGCGGCGCCACAGCAGGGTGGCCACCCGGTGCGGGGGGCCGGCGATGGCCCCGAGGAGGCCGCTGGCGGTCAGCTCGGCCACCTTGTCCCAGGCCAGCTCCACGTCGGCCGTCTCCGGCCCGAGGGCGCACAGGGCGTGGCGCAGCGGGTCGAGCCCGACCCGCTCGATGCCCTCCTCGATCGTCGGGGCCTGGCCGCGGCTGGCCGACAGCTTGCCTCCGGAATGGGTCAGGTGGTGGTTGGCGACCACCTCGTCGGGCGGGCGCAGGCCCGTGCCGGCGCCGAGGAGGATGGCCGGCCACCAGACGGTGTGGAACCAGATGTTGTCCTTGCCCACGAAGTAGCGGTGCCGGGCCTCGGGGCCCTGCCACCACGACCGCCAGGCGTCCGGGTCGCCCCGGAGCTCGGCCCACTCCACCGATGCCGACAGGTAGCCGATGACGGCGTCGAACCAGACGTACAGCCGGCGGTCGTCCCAGCCGGGCAGGGGCACGGGCACGCCCCAGTCGAGGTCGCGGGTGATCGCCCGCGGCCGCAGGCCCGCGGCCAGCCAGCCCCGGGCCTCGGCGGCCACGAACGGCCGCCAGGCCTTCTCGTGGGCGCCCAGGTAGCGCGCCACCTGGGGCTGGAGCAGGTCGAGGCGGAGGAACAGCTGGCGCAGGGGCCGGAGGGTGGCCGGGCCGCCGCAGCGCCGGCAGCGGGGCCGGCCGAGCTCCTCGGGGTCGAGGGTGCGCCCGCAGGTGTCGCACTGGTCGCCGCGGGCGTCTGGCGCCCCGCAGGACGGGCAGGTCCCCTCGACGTAGCGGTCGGGTAGGGAGCGGCCCTCACGGGCACAGAACGCCGCCGGCTGGGTCGCCTCGGTGGCCAGGCCGCGCCGGTGCAGGCAGCCGAACAGGTCCTGGGTGACCGCGTGGTGCCGGGGAGTCGCGGTCTTGGTGTAGTGGTCGAAGGAGATGCCGGCGCGGGCGAAGGTGGCCGCGATGCGCTCGTGCTCGCGGTCGGCCAGGGCGGCCGGCGACAGCCCGGCCCGCTCGGCCGCGACCGTGATCGGGGTGCCGTGCTGGTCGGAACCTGAGACCAGCAGCACCCGGTCGCCGGCCAGGCGGTGGTAGCGGGCGGCGATGTCGGCGGGAAGGTAGGCCCCGGCCAGGTGGCCGAGGTGGCGCGGCCCGGACGCGTAGGGCCAGGCGACGCCGAGCAGGACGTCCATGGGAATGGTCCTCTTCCTTGGGGACCAGCCGAGTGGGCGTGCCGTCAGTCGTCGAGCAGGGAGCGGCGCAGGAGGTCGCGAAGCTGGCGCTGCTCGTCGACCGACAGCTTGCCCAGGCCCGGTGGCGGCTCGGACAACCGGTCGAGCAGGCGCATTCGCAGCGCCGTGCCCTCCTCGGTGAGCATCAGGGTCTTGATGCGCCGGTCGCCCGGAGCCGACCCGCGCTCGACCAGGCCCCGGTCACCGAGCCGGTCGACGATCCCGGTGATGTTGGAGGGGTCGCAGTGCAGCCCGTCGGCCAGCTCCCGCATGGCGATTGGGTTCCCGGGGCGCAGCACCTTGAGGGCGTGCGCCTGCGGGAAGGAGAGGCCCAGATCGGTGATCGTGTCCAGGAAGCGCTGCCGCATCCGCGACATCGACAGCTCGATCAGCAGCTCCCAGATCTCACGAGCGATCGGCGACGCGTCGGTTGCAGCCTTCGCCGTCATCACGCGCTCCGATACTTGAGGCCCTCAATCGTCCATGCTCAGGATTCCACACACGAACGCGGGTGACAAGGACAATGCCCGGACTGGACAAATGCCAAGCATTCCGGCGAGACGCTCCAGCGTCACCGCGCTAAAACCGTTGCCGCGCAAGGGAATTCCTTCACCTTTGCCAATGCCGAGCCGATGATGCCGTTGTGCCGCAACGGATTGACGAGAATCGAGGGTTGTTGACCTTTGATATCTCCGTCTTTACGATGCACGGCCGACGGGGGACGGGACTAATGGGGGTCCGGTCCCGACGGGGGAATTCCCCTTATTGGGCAAGGAGGCGCCCTTGAATCGCAAGGAGCTCGTCGACGCGATCCAGAAGCACACCCTGGTATCGCGCACCGACGTCGACAAGGTGCTCGGCAGCCTGATCCAGCACACCCAGGTCGCCGTCAAGAAGGGCGACCGGGTTTCGCTGGTCGGCTTCGGGACCTTCGAGCGGCAGGACCGCAAGGCCCGCACCGCCCGCAACCCGCGCAGCGGCGCGCCGGTCAAGGTGAAGGCCACCAAGGTCCCGCGGTTCCGCGCCGGGCAGGGCTTCAAGGACGTCGTGGCCGGCAAGGCGACCGCGCCCAAGCTCACCCCGGTGAAGTCCACCGCCAAGGCGGCCAGCACCAGCAAGGCCACCGTGGCCCGGGCGAGCACGTCCAAGGCCAGCACGGCCAAGGCGTCGGCGTCCAAGGCCGGTACCAAGGCGGCGGCGTCGCGCAACAGCGCGCCCAAGAGCACGGCCAAGGCCGCCAGCTCGCGCGGCAAGGGCAAGAGCGGCAAGAAGAAGTAGCGCCGCTCCAGCGTCGAGGCCCCGCTCCGGCGGGGCCTCTGTCGTTCCCGGGGTCGGGCCCGGCCCGGCTCAGGCGGGCTCGGGCAGGGTGAGGATGTTGACGTAGGTGACCCGGGCGCCGTCGCCCTCGCCCTCGACCCGGAACTTCACCCGCTGGCCCAGGGTGAGCTTGCGCAGCCCCGAGCGCCGGAACGCCTCGGCGGGCACGTCGTACTCGACGCGGGCGTCGGTGAGCACGACCGCCGCCTGGGTCTGGGGGTCGAAGCTCTTCACGGTGCCCTGCAGCATCACGCCTCCTCGGTCGATCCGGTGACGCCGGGGAATATAGCGAGGTCTCTCAGTCGGCGGGCGGTGACCGAGGACGGGTCGAGGCGGCCGGCGACCATCTCCAGATCGGCGGCGGTGTCGACATCGAGTGAGAGCCCCGGCTCGTCGACCCGGACGGCCCCGGGCACGGCCAGGTGGCGGGCCGCCGAGTCGGGACCGAAGCTGGGCGCGAACGACCCCGGGTCGCGCCAGGCGAGCACGTTGGTCCCGCCGCCGTCGTGGCTCGGGACCACCGCCACCGGCGCCTCGGCCGCCGCCAGCACCCGCTCCAGCCCGGCCGCCGAGGCCAGCGGCAGGTCGGCCGCCACCACCAGCAGCACAGCATTGTCGCCGGCGACCGCCGCGGCGGAGGTCAGGGAGCGGTTCAGGTCCCCGGCCCCCGGCGGCTCCTCGACCACCCGGCAGCCCATGGCGTCGGCCCGCCGCCACACCTCCCGGTCGGGGGAGACCACCACCGGGGCGGCCAGTCCCGGCACCGCCTGCAGGGCGGCGATCACGTCCTCGAACATGGCGATGGCCAGCAGCCGCCGCTGGAGCGGGCCGACGGTGGGGGCGAGGCGGCCCTTGGCCTCGGCCAGGGCCTTCACGGGGACGAGCGGAACAGGCATCGCCCGGCAACGGTACTATGCGCCGGACATGGCCGGCCGCCGGTATCCCGTCTACACCCTGGCCAAGGTTGTCGTCCCGCCGGTGATCCGGTTCTGGGTCCGGCTCGACTGCCAGGGTCTGCTCAACATCCCCACCCACGGCCCGGTGATCATCGCCGCCAACCACATCTCCTACTTCGACCCGCTGTGCCTGGGGAGCTTCATCCACACGGCCGGCCGCCAGGTCCGCTTCCTGGCCAAGTCGGAGCTGTTCACCAACCCGTTGCTGGGCGCGATCCTGCGCGGGGCCGGGCAGATCCCGGTGTACCGCGAGTCCCGCGACGCCAGCCGGGCCCTGGCCGACGCCGTGGCCGCCATGCGCGACGGGGCCGCGGTGGCCATCTACCCCGAGGGGACCACCACCCGCAACCCCGACTTCTCCCCGATGGCGGCCAAGAGCGGGGTCGCCCGCCTGGCCGCCCTGACCGGGGCGCCGGTCGTGCCGGTCGGCCAGTGGGGCGCGCACCTGCTGTTCACCCGGGGCAGGCTGGGGCCGTTCCGGCGCGGGATCCGGGTGGTCGAGCGGGCCGGGCCGCCGATCGACCTCGGCCTCACCCCCTCCTCGAGCCTGACCGAGATCAACCAGGCCAGGGACAAGGTGATGGACGCCATTGCCGGCCTGGTCGCCGAGGCCCGGGAGGGCTGGAGCCCGCCCGGCTGGTACAAGGCCGGCACCGGCGGCCGGCGCGGCAAGGGCGAGGCGGCCGGGCCGGCATGACCGAGCGGTTCCAGCCCGGGGGCGTGACCCACGCCCTGGTCAGCGGGCTGGTCGAGCTGGCCCTGGCCTCGGCCCTGCTCGCCGGGTCGCTGGCCGTGTCCGAGTCGAGCTCGGGGGCGGCCACCTCCCTGGCCGTGGCCAGCCTCCTGTGGGCCGTCCTGGCCGTGGTCAGCCTGGCCGCGGCCTGGCTGCGGGCACGGGTGCTGGCCGCCGAGCTGGACGACGAGGCGGTAATCCTGCACGGGCTCGGCGGGGCCCGTCGCTACCGCTACGACGAGCTGTCGGCCGTCGAGGTGTCGGGCCGCCGCACCCGGCTGGTGGCCCGCGACGGCACCGTCCGGGTGGTCCGCGGCGTCCGCGGCCCCGCCCAGGGCAACCGCTTCCGCGCCCGGGTCCTGGCCCGCGCCAAGGCCGCCGTCGGGGTTGATAGCCTGCCCGACGACCAGAGAGAGGAGGCGTGATGGCTGACGGCTTCGCCACCCGATCCATCCACGCCGGCCGCCTGCCCCTCCCGGCCGAGCAGCCGCTGGCCGTCCCGATCTGGCAGACCTCGACCTTCGTCTTCGACGACGCCGAGCACTACGCCCACACCCTGCGCCAGCCCCGGGAGGGGTACGTCTACACCCGCTACGAGAACCCGACCACCGCCGCCCTGGAGGCGACCGTGGCCGACCTGGAGGGCGCGGCCGAGGGCATGGCCACCGCCTCGGGCATGGGGGCCATCGCCACCGTGCTGCTGTCGCTGGCCTCCTCCGGCGACCACCTGGTCGCCCAGCGTGACCTGTACGGCGGCAGCTACTCCCTGCTGGCCCACACCGCCCCCCGCTTCGGCGTCGAGGTCAGCTTCGTCGACGCCGACGACCCGGCGGCCGTCCGGGCCGCCCTGCGCCCGACCACCCGGGCCATCTATGCCGAGACGATCGCCAACCCGACCATGACCGTGGCCGACCTGCCGGCCCTGGCCGAGGTTGGCGCGCAGCACGGCGTGCCCCTGGTGGTCGACAACACCGTGGCCTCGCCCTACCTGTGCCGGCCGGTCGAGCACGGGGCGGCCATCGTCGTCCACTCGGCCACCAAGTACCTGGGCGGCCACAGCGACGTGGTCGGGGGCATCGCCCTGTTCGCCGAGCCGGAGCGCCACGACGCCGCCTGGCGGGCCATGATCGAGCTCGGCGCCTCGCCCGACCCGTTCGCCGCCTGGCTGGTCCTGCGCGGGGTCAAGACCCTGTCGCTGCGCATGCGGGCCCACGGCGCCAACGCCCGCCAGCTGGCCGAGCTGCTCGACGCCCACCCCAAGGTGGCCCGCGTCTACTGGCCCGGCCTGCCCGGCCACCCGACGGCCACCCTGGCCGCCAAGCTGCTCGACGGCGGCCCGGGCATGCTCAGCTTCGACCTGGCCGGGGGCCGGGAAGCCGGCCGGCGGTTCATCGAGGCGACCCGGGTGGCCAAGCTGGCGGCCTCCCTCGGCTCGGTCGAGACGCTCGTCTCCCACCCGGCGTCCACGACCCACCGCCAGTTCTCACCCGACGCGCTGGCCGCCGCCGGCATCGGCGAGGGCATGGTGCGGGTCTCGGTCGGCCTGGAGGACGGGGCCGACCTGGCCGAGGACTTCACCCGAGCCCTGGAGGTGGCGTAGCGCATGGCAAAGACCCGGCTGGCCATCCTGTACGGCGGCCGCTCGGCCGAGCACCAGGTGTCGGTGGTGTCGGCCCGCTCGGTCATGGAGGCGCTCGACCCGGACCGCTTCGAGGTGGTCCCGATCGCCATCACCCGCGAGGGGGCCTGGCTGCTGCCCGACCGCTCCCCGCTGGAGCTGACCGCCTCCGACGGCACCCTGCCCGAGGTCGAGGCGGCCGGCCGGGAGGTGGCCGTCCGGCCCGAGCAGGGCGTCGGTGGGGTCGACGTGGTCTTCCCCATCCTCCACGGGCCGTTCGGCGAGGACGGCACCGTGCAGGGGCTGTTCGAGCTGGCCGACCTGCCGTACGTCGGCAGCGGCGTGCTCGCCTCGGCCCTGGCCATGGACAAGGCCATGGCCAAGGTGGTCCTGGCCCAGGCCGGGCTGCCTCAGGCCCCGTACGTGGTCGTGCCCGAGCGCGACTGGCGGGCCGACCCCGACCGGGTGGCCGCCGAGGTCGCCGGGCGCCTCGACTACCCGGTGTTCACCAAGCCGGCCCGGCTCGGCTCCTCCATCGGCATCTCCAAGGTCAAGACCCCGGACGCCCTGGCCGCCGGCCTGGCCGCCGCCTTCGCCAACGACACCAAGGCCCTGGTCGAGCAGGGCATCGCCGCCCGCGAGCTGGAGTGCGGGGTCCTCGGCAACGACGCCCCCGAGGCCAGCGTGGTCGGCGAGGTCATCCCCAGCCACGAGTTCTACGACTTCGAGGCCAAGTACCTGGACGACGCGCTCAAGCTGGAGATCCCGGCCCAGATCCCCGACGGCGTCCGGGCCCGGGTGCGGGAGCTGTCGCTGCGGGCCTTCCAGGCGCTGGACTGCGAGGGCTTCGCCCGGGTCGACTTCTTCTACGAGGAGGCGACCGGCCGGGTCCTGCTCAACGAGGTCAACACCATCCCCGGGTTCACGCCCAAGAGCATGTTCCCGATGCTCTGGGCCGCCTCCGGCCTCGCCTACCCCGACCTGGTCGCCCGCCTGGTCGACCTGGCCACAGAGCGCCACGCCGCCCGCAGGCGCTGAGCCGTTCGGCGTAGGCTTTGCGGGAATTGCCCGCACACAGAAGGCGGCGGCCGATGTTCGAGCGTTTCACCGACCGGGCCAGGCGGGTGGTCGTGCTCGCCCAGGAGGAGGCCCGGCACCTCAACCACGACTACATCGGCACCGAGCACATCCTGCTCGGGCTGATCCACGAGGGTGAAGGGGTCGCCGCCAGGGCGCTGACCGCGCTCGACATCTCCCTGGAGGCGGTCCGGGCCGAGGTCACGGAGATCGTCGGCCGGGGTGGCGACCAGCCCGGCGGCCACATCCCGTTCACCCCCCGGGCCAAGAAGGTGCTGGAGCTGTCGCTGCGCGAGGCGCTGGCGTTCGGGCACAACTACATCGGCACCGAGCACATCCTGCTCGGGCTGATCCGCGAGGGCGAGGGCGTGGCCGCCCAGGTGCTGGTCAAGCTGGGCGCCGACCTCTCCCGTGTCCGCCAGCAGGTCATCCAGCTGCTGTCCGGCTACGCCGGCGGCAAGGAGGGCCAGGGCGGCGGCGCCCCGGGCGAGTCCCAGCCGCAGGGCTCGCTGGTGCTCGACCAGTTCGGGCGCAACCTCACCCAGCTGGCCCGCGAGGGCAAGCTCGACCCGGTGATCGGGCGCGAGAAGGAGATCGAGCGGGTCATGCAGGTGCTGTCCCGCCGGACCAAGAACAACCCGGTGCTGATCGGCGAGCCCGGCGTCGGCAAGACCGCCATCGTCGAGGGCCTCTCCCAGGCCATCGTCAAGGGCGAGGTCCCCGAGACGCTCAAGGGCAAGCAGATGTACACCCTCGACCTGGGGGCCCTGGTCGCCGGGTCGCGCTACCGCGGCGACTTCGAGGAGCGGCTCAAGAAGGTCCTCAAGGAGATCCGCACCCGCGGCGACATCGTGCTGTTCATCGACGAGCTGCACACCCTCGTCGGGGCCGGCGCGGCCGAGGGGGCGATCGACGCCGCCTCGATCCTCAAGCCCATGCTGGCCCGGGGCGAGCTCCAGACGATCGGCGCCACCACCCTGGAGGAGTACCGCAAGCACCTGGAGAAGGACGCCGCCCTGGAGCGCCGCTTCCAGCCGATCCAGGTCCAGGAGCCGTCGGTGGCCCACACCATCGACATCCTCAAGGGGTTGCGGGACCGCTACGAGGCCCACCACCGCGTCACCATCACCGACGACGCCCTGGTCGCCTCGGCCAACCTGGCCGACCGCTACATCTCCGACCGCTTCCTGCCCGACAAGGCGATCGACCTGATCGACGAGGCCGGCAGCCGCATGCGCATCCGGCGCATGACCGCCCCGCCCGACCTGCGCGAGTTCGACGGCAAGATCGCCGACGTCCGCCGGGACAAGGAGTCGGCGATCGACGCCCAGGACTTCGAGAAGGCGGCCAACCTCCGCGACACCGAGAAGAACCTCCTCAACGACAAGGCCCGCCGCGAGCGGGAGTGGAAGTCGGGCGACATGGACGTGGTCGCCGAGGTCGACGAGGAGGAGATCGCCGAGGTGCTGGCCTCCTGGACCGGCATCCCGGTGTTCAAGCTGACCGAGGAGGAGACGGCCAAGCTCCTGCGCATGGAGGACGAGCTGCACAAGCGGATCGTCGGCCAGGACAACGCCATCCACAGCGTCTCCCAGGCCATCCGCCGCACCCGGGCCGGCCTCAAGGACCCCAAGCGGCCCTCGGGCTCGTTCATCTTCCTCGGCCCCTCGGGCGTCGGGAAGACCGAGCTGTCCCGCACCCTGGCCGAGTTCCTGTTCGGGGACGAGGACGCGCTGATCGCGCTCGACATGTCCGAGTACATGGAGAAGCACACCGTCTCGCGGCTGATCGGCTCCCCGCCCGGCTACATCGGCTACGAGGAGGGCGGCCAGCTCACCGAGGCGGTCCGGCGCAAGCCGTTCAGCGTGGTGCTGTTCGACGAGATCGAGAAGGCCCACCCGGACGTGTTCAACACCCTGCTCCAGATCCTGGAGGACGGGCGGCTGACCGACGCCCAGGGCCGCACGGTCGACTTCAAGAACACCGTGCTGATCATGACCTCCAACCTGGGCACCCGCGACATCGCCAAGGGCGCCACCCTGGGCTTCACCGCCCGGCCCGACGC
>DATABK010000795.1:0-1514 GCA_036259695.1 Actinomycetes bacterium
GCTGGCCGAGACCGGGCGGCTGGTGCCGGACCGAGAGCATGAAGTTGTTGCTGGCGACCGGCGAGCCAGCGGTCTTGATGGTCGGGCCGGCCTCGGTCTGCACCTCCATCAACTTGCCGCTGTTGAGCTGCGGGTCGCTGAGCAGGTCAAACGGATTGTTCAGCGGTGCGTAGGGGACCTGGACCCGCTCCATCCGCTCCATCAGCTCGGCCGCGGTCAGGCTGGCGGCGACGGCTTCGATCCGCGGGATGGTGCGATGGCGGTTCGCAGCCCGCTTGGCATTGCTATCGAGATCCGGATCGGCGGCCAGGTCTTCCAATCCGAACTCCTTGCAGAAGCGCTGCCAGTGGCCATTGCTGGTGATGGCGATGAAGACCTGGCGGTCATCGGCGGTCGTGAACAGGCGGTAGACGCCCCAGCCCAGGCGCGACCCCATCCCCCGCTCGGGCATTGGCACCGGCGACTCACCGGTGAGGCTGGCCTGGGCCACGTGCTGGGCCACGAGCCAGACGGTGCTCTCGAACAGCCCAGCCTGAATGCGCTGGCCGCGCCCGGTCCGCTGGCGGTCGACCAGCGCGGCCAGCGTGGCCAGCACCCCGTAGGTGGCGGCGCCGATGTCGATGACCGACGCCCCCGCCCGCAGCGGCCGGCCGGCCGGCCCGGTCATGTAGGCCATGCCGCCCATCATCTGGGCCAGTTCGTCCAGGAAGGGGCGGTCACCATGGGGACCCGGCAGGAACCCCTTGATCGCACAGTAGATGATCCCCGGGTTGATGCTGGAGCCCCACTCGTAGCCGAAGCCGAGGCGCTCGAGGACCCCTGGCGAGTAGTTGTCGAGCAGGATGTCGGCCCCACGCACCAGTCTGGTGAAGATCTCGCGCCCGGCCTCGCTCTTCAGGTCGACCGCCAGGCTGCGCTTGTTGCGGTTCAGGGCGTAGAAGGTGCTGCCGCGGTTCGGCATCGCCCGGGACTGGTCGCCACCCCGCGGCTCCTCGACCTTGATGACGTCAGCACCCAGGTCGGCCAGTAGCAGACCGCCCGAAGGCCCAGCTACGATGTGGCTGAGTTCGAGAACGCGAAAGCCAGTAAGCGGTAGGCGGCCGGTCCCGCCCGTTGCAGCTCCGTCTGTCATCGGCGATATCTTCCTCCAAGTAGTCACGACCAGTGTCCGCCCGGTCGCTCGCTGGCTGACCGTGGCACCCGATGAACGTCAGGCCGAATCGCTCGGATCGTCGCTCCCGCTGTATCGTAGCTACAGTGCTACTGGGCCATCACGGCCCCGTAGACACGATCAAGACCGGTCGCCCACGGCGCATCGAGTGTGAGGCCCAAGCGATGGTCGTGGAAGTGGGCGGCGTCCAGCGGGCGTTGCACAATCACCGCCAGATCATAGACTGCCAATGTTGCCGCGACCCGTGATACAGCATGCTCTCCGGTGAGGATGGTCAGAACCAACGCTGCCACACACTCCCGTACCGTGACAGCATTCTGGTCGTGTGGGGGCATGAGGAATC
>DATABK010000796.1:0-4678 GCA_036259695.1 Actinomycetes bacterium
CGACGCGATCCCGCCGCGCTTCCGGGCGCTGGTCCTGGTCGCCGCCTACACGGGCCTGCGGTGGGGGGAACTGGCGGGCCTCCGGGTGAAGCGGGTGGACCTGCTGCACCGCCAGATCACCGTGGCCGAGCAGCTCCTGGAGGTGCGGGGCTGACTCGCCTTCGGCCGCCCCCAAGACCGGCGCCAGCCTGCGGACGGTGACGCTGCCAACTGTCGCGGCCGAGGCGCTGGCCGAGCACCTGAGCACCTATGCCGAGCCCGGTCCGGACGGACTGGTGTTCCCAGCCGAACGGGGCGGCCCCATCCGCCGCAGCAACCTCACCCGCCGCGTCTGGATCCCGGCGACCCGAGCGGCCGGGGTCGAGGGCTGCGCTTTCATGACCTGCGCCACACCGCAGCGACCCTGGCGGTTGCCGCCAGCGCCAGCACCCGGGAGCTGATGGTGCGGATGGGGCACTCGTCCTCGGCTGCCGCCCTGCGCTACCAGCACGTCATGGCGGGGCGCGACGCTGCCATTGCGGCTGCGCTGGACGACCTGGTCCAGGCCGCCTGGGCGCAGACGGAGGACGCGGCTGCCGCTCGTAGTGGCATGCGGGTGGCACGAACCGGGCAACGCCGCCAGAGGGGCACGCGCCGATGATCGGCCCTCATGGTTATGAGCTGGGGAAATGGTTGGTGGGCCTGCCAGGACTTGAACCTGGGACCTCATCCTTATCAGGGATGCGCTCTAACCGCCTGAGCTACAGGCCCGGGTGCTGTGCTCGGGCAATGTAGCACAGGGGGTTGCGGGGGATCATTGGCGTAACGTGCGGCTGTGGCCTCGGAACTCGGCGATGACTGATGCGTTGGGGAGGCGGACGGTGACGTCGTAGATGCCGCTGCGGTCGGTGTGGTGGCGTTCGGTGGCGGTGGCGATGAGCTCGTCGCCCGCGTGGGCGGGGGCGAGGAAGGCAATGTTGCAGGCGGCGGCGACGGTGGTGGGGCCGTAGCTGTTGCAGGCGAAGGCGAAGGCGGTGACGGCGAGGAGGAAGACGTAGCCGCCGTGGCAGATGTTGTGGCCGTTGAGCATGGTGTCGCGGACCAGCATGCGGGCGGTGGCCTGGCCGGGGGCGATCTGCTCGACCTGGATGCCGAGGTGGCGGGAGGCCAGGTCGGCTTCGTACATCCTGGTGGCGGAGCGCTCGGCGACGGCTTGGGGGTCTTCCTGCACCTGGACTCCTTGGGGTGGGGCTTCGGCAAACCATCATGATCCGGTTACGCTGGGGTGGCAGGAGGCGGGCCACCCAGTGGCGGGGCGGTCGCTGGGCGAGAGGTGCGGGATGGTGCTGGCGGAGATCGAGTCCGTGCTGGTGGACGAGGCGCGGGTTCAGGTCGGGGTGGCGGAGCTTGCCGGGCGGATCTCCGAGGATTATCGGGGGCGCGACCTGCTGCTGGTCGGCGTGCTGAAGGGGGCCGTGGTGTTCATGGCCGACCTGTCGCGGGCGCTCACGATCCCGCATGAGGTGGACTTCATCGCGACCTCCTCGTACGGGTCGGCGACCGAGACCTCCGGGGTGGTGCGGCTGCTCAAGGACCTCGACCACGAGATCGAGGGGCGGCACGTGGTCCTGGTCGAGGACATCGTGGACTCGGGGCTGACGCTGGACTACCTGCTGGCGACGCTGCGGCCGAGGCGGCCGGCCTCGCTGGAGGTGTGCGCGCTGCTGCAGAAGCCGGATGAGCTGCGGGTCGAGGTGCCGGTGAAGTACAAGGGCTTCGACATCCCGAGTGTGTTCGTGGTCGGGTACGGGCTCGACTACGCCGAGCGGTACCGGAACCTTCCCTTCGTCGGCACCCTCCGGCCCGAGGTGTACGAGCGCAGCGGCGCCGGTTAGGGTTTGCGGATTCCCACTCCGACGAAGGAGGGACGGTGGACGTCGTCACCGCGCTCGACCGGCTGCCCAAGGTCGAGCTGCACTGCCATGTCGAGGGGACGATGCGACCGGGGACGGTCGTCGACCTCGCCGCCAAGAACGGGATCGAGCTGCCGACCTCGGACCCGACCGAGCTGTACCGGTACTCGAGCCTCGACACCTTCCTGGAGATCTTCTGGCTGGTGCAGTCCACCCTCGGCAGCCGTGAGGACTGGGCCCGGCTGGCGTACGAGAGCATCGTCGATGGGGCCGCCCACGGCCTGGTCTACCGGGAGACGTTCTTCACGCCGGCGCGGCACCTGGACGCCGGGCAGGACCTGGCCGACATCGTGGCCGGGCTGGCCGAGGGGCTGGCCGCGGCCGAGGGCGAGACCGGGGTCCGGGCGATGCTGATCGCCGACATCGACCGGGCCTACGGGGCGGCGGCCGGGCTGGCCATGGTGCAGCGGCTGGTCGAGCTGCGCGAGGACGCCAGCCCCGGGGCCGAGCGGGTCATCGGGGTCGGGCTCGACTCGACCGAGCTGGGGGTCGACCCGACCGACTTCGCCGAGGCGTTCGAGCTGGCCGGCAAGGTGGGGCTGCGGCGGACCTCGCACCAGGGGGAGGAGACGCCGCCGAGCCACATCTGGGCCGGGCTGGACGTGCTCGGGTCCGAGCGGATCGACCACGGGCTGTCGAGCGTCCAGGATCCCGAGCTGGTCCGGAGGCTGGCGGGGGAGCGCATCCCGCTGACCGTCTGTCCCAACTCGAACGTCGTGATCGCCAACGCCGTGCCGCGGCTGGAGCTGCACCCGTACCCGCGGATGCGGGAGGCGGGGGTGCTGGCCACCCTCAACACCGACGACCCGGCCCTCACCGACCTGGACCTCGGCCGCGAGTACCACTCGTGCATGGAGGCGTTCGACTACCGCTGGGAGGACATGGTGGCGATCGCCCAGGACGGGGTCGAGGCCAGCTGGCTCGACGAGGGCGACAAGCGCGACCTCCGGGCGCGGATCGAGCTGGAGGCCGCCGAGCTCACCCAGCAGCTCGACCCGCCGCAGTAGCCCGTTGTTTCACGTGGAACGCCGAGCGGTCGGGGGCGGCCCTGGCCCACGCGCCTGACCGCCGAACCCCTACACCCCCAGCAGGCGCTCCACCGGGTCGATCGCGAAGTAGATCAGGAACAGGAACGCGATGATCCAGAGCAGCAGGCCGGGCTCGCGCCAGCGGCCACGGAACGCCTTGATGAGGACGTAGGCCAGGAAGCCGGCGCCGATGCCGTTGGTGATCGAGAACGTGAACGGCATCAGGACGATGGTGAGGAAGGCCGGGATGGCGATCTCGGGGTCGCCCCAGTCGATGTCGGCGACCTGGCGCATGAGCAGGAACCCGACGATGACCAGGGCCGGTGCTGCCGCCTCCTGGGGGATGACCTCGACCAACGGCGTGAGGAACACCGCGACCAGGAACAACAGCGCGGTGACCACGCTGGCCAGGCCGGTGCGGGCACCTTCGCCGACCCCGGCGGCCGACTCCACGTAGGTGGTGTTGGACGAGGTGGAGGCGGCCCCACCGGCGGCCGCGGCGATGCTGTCCACCAGCAGCACCCTGCTGATCCCGGGCAGGCGGCCCTCGCGGTCGAGCAGGTTGCCCTCGTTGGCGACGCCGATGACCGTGCCCATGGTGTCGAAGAAGTCGCTCAGCATCAGCGTGAAGATGAACAGCACGGCCACGATGACCCCGACCTGGGCGAAGCTGCCGCCCAGGCTGAAGGCGCCAAGGAGCCCGAAGTCGGGGGAGCCGACCACGCCGTCGGGCACCGACGGGACGGTCAGGGCCCAGCCGGAGGGGTTGACGTTGCCAGCGGCGTCGACCCGCGGGCCGACGTCCACGATCGAGTTGAGGATGATCGCGAGGATGGCGGTGACGACGATGCCGAGCAGGATGGCGCCGCGCACCCGGCGCACGGCCAGGGCGATGGTCAGCAGCAGGCCGAAGGCGAACACCACCGTGGGCCAGCCGATCAGGCGGTTGCCGACGCCCAGCTGGACCGGGACGGTGGTGTTGGCGACGTCGGGGATGCGGCGCACGAACCCGGCGTCGACGAAGCCGATGAAGGCGATGAACAGGCCGATGCCCACGCTGATGGACTGCTTGAGGGCGAGCGGGATGACGTTCATCACCCACTCCCGCAGCCCGGTCAGGACCAGCAGGGTGATGACCAGGCCCTCCAGCACCACGATGCCCATGGCCGCCGGCCAGGACATGACCGCGGCCAGCTGGAAGGCGACCACGGCGTTGAGGCCGAGCCCGGCCGCGATCGCGAACGGGTAGCGGCCGTAGACGCCCATGAGCAGGGTCATGGCCGCGGCCACGAGGGCGGTCGCGGTGGTCAGCTGGCCGAGGTCGAGGCGCTGGCCGTTGACGTCCTGGGCCCCGCCGAGGATCAGCGGGTTCAGGACGACGATGTAGGCCATGGTGAAGAAGGTGGCGAGCCCGCCGCGGATCTCCCGCTCGATCGTGGAGCCGCGCTCGGAGATGTGGAAGAAGGCGTCCAACCCGGATCGCGGCGGGGTGCCTCGGGGGTCGGACCGGACGTTCGACTCGGTGGCCATCGCTGCTTGGTCCTTTGCCCAGAAGGGATGGAGGCGGGGAAAGTTCAGCGCAGCGCCCGCCCCGTGTCAAAGCGCCGCCCTGGAATTTGCTCCGGTGATCCCCCAGGATTGGGACGAGCGTTCCCGTTCCGGTCAGGTGGTGAGGAGTTGGACGCGAGGACGGCCGCC
>DATABK010000797.1:0-3355 GCA_036259695.1 Actinomycetes bacterium
GCCGCCCCTCTCGGCGGTCGCCTGCTGCTGGCCGCCGCCGCCCTCGTCGTCACCACCACCACCACACGCCGCGGCCACAAGAGCCAGGGCGAGGGCAAGTCCCACCAAACGAACTTGCTGTCGTCTCTTGCCCATCAATCCTCCTTGCTTGCTGCTATCGGTCTCCTCGTTGCGAGAGGGTCGAGATGCTGCCTCCTTCCTCGCTTCCGGCCTGCTCAGCGGTCCGAGGGACCGAGTGCGTCCCGTAGGCCGTCACCCACGAGGTTGAACGACAGGGTGGTGGCGAGCAGGAACAGGCCAGGGAAGAGCATCAGCCACCAGGCGACGGTGAAGATCTGCCCGGCGGCCGCGTCGGCCAGCATCCGCCCCCACGAGGGCGTCGACTGGGGCACCCCGACCCCCAGGAACGACAGCGCCGCCTCGAACAGGATGTTGGACGGGATCAGCAGGGTGGCGTAGACGACGATCGGGGCCAGCAGGTTGGGGAGCAGCTCCTTGAACATGATCCGCGGGCTGCGGGCGCCCAGCGACCGGGCCGCCTCCACGAACTCCTTCTCCCGCAGGGTGAGCGCCTGGCCGCGGACCAGTCGGGCCATGTTCGGCCAGGTGAACAGGGCGATGATGCCGATCACCAGGGTCAGGCCGGGCTGGAGGAGGCCGCCGAGGCACCCGTTGGCCGAGATCGAGCAGACGCTGGCCAGGCCGATGGCCAGCAGCAGCACCGGCATCGAAAGCACGATGTCGATCAGCCGGGAGATCACGATGTCGGTCTTGCCGCCCCGGTAGCCCGCGATCATGCCCAGCGAGACACCGAGGAGCGCGGCCAGGCCGGTCGCCACCAGGGCCACCGTCAGCGAGGTCCGGGCCCCGTACAAGGTGCGGATGAACACGTCCCGGCCGACGGAGTCGCCGCCGAACCAGAAGTCGGCGTTGGGCCCCTTGGGCAGGCCGATGTCGGGGGTGAGCATCTCGTCGGGGAACAGCTCGTTGGGCCCGTGGCCGGTGACGCGGGCGAACAGCGGCGCGGCCAGGGCCAGGATCAGCAGGATCGCCAGGATGACGGCGCCGGCCATGGCCGCCTTGTCCTGCTTGAAGCGGTGGCGGAACAGCTCCCAGGAGGAGCGGGCCCGGGCGGCGACGACCGTGTCGCCCGCCGACGGTTCGAACTGTTCCTCGAGAGCTGGTTGGCTCACCCGGCCTCCCAAGAGCGCCGTTGCATGACCCGCGAGGTTGCAGGGTGCGCGGGTGATCATATCCTGCGCGTGCTGGGAGTTCCCTAAGACTTCCTCTCAGCTTTCGGGAGCTCCCGGGTCGTCCCATCCTCCAGGATCCCGGCCAGCCGCCGGACCCGGGGGTCGGCGGCCAGGTCGTCGAGCAGCACGGGCAGGGGCAGCGACCAGTTCGGGCGCTGGTCGATGGTGCCGGGGACGTTGGGCCGGTCCTCGGCCTCCACCGCGTCCTCCAGGGTGGCCGTGACCAGCATGGACGGGGTCCGGGCGAGGAAGCCGTAGAGGGCGGCCACGATCGCCGGGACCGACCGCTCGCCCGGGGCCAGCAGGCCCCCGTCCTCCAGCAGCCGGCAGAGGCTCTCGCGCTGCGCCTCCTGGTCGGCCTGGGTGGGCCCACCCGGGGTGGCGACCCCGATGTCGCAGAGGTGGTCCAGGTCGCTGCCGGTGAAGAACCCGGCCACGGTGGGCAGGTCGTGGGTGGTGGTGGCGGCCAGGGCCAGCCGCGGGTAGTCGGCGGCCCGGCGGCGGCCGCCGCCCGGGTCGTGCTCGAACCAGGCCAGCCGGTAGGAGAGCACACCCTCGTCGGCCAGGCGCTCCCGCACCCCGGGCTCGACCGTGCCCAGATCCTCGCCCACGACCAGGGCCTGGGCGGCCGCGCTCTCCAGGGCCAGGACCCCGAGCAGGTCGTCGGCCGGGTAGCGGACGTAGGTGCCCTGGGCCGGCTCGGCCCCGTCGGGGATCCAGAACAGCCGGAACAGCCCCATCACGTGGTCGATGCGCAGGCCGGCGGCATGGGCCATGCCGGCCCGAATGGTCTGGGCGAACGGCCCGTAGCCGCCGGCGGCCAGCCGGTCGGGCACGAATGCCGGCAGGCCCCAGTCCTGGCCGTGGGGGCCCAGCGGGTCGGGCGGGGCCCCGACCGACATGCCCGGGGCCAGCTGGTCCTGGAACGACCACGCGTCGAACCCGTTGGGGGAGAACCCGATGGCCAGGTCGTTCAGGACCCCGAGGCGCGCCCGGGTGGCGCCGGCGGCGGCCAGCTGCTCGTCCAGCAGCCACTGGAGCCAGGCGTGGTAGGCGACCTCCTCCTGGTGCTGGTCGCCGAACTCGGCCACCTCGGGGCGGGCGGGATGGCGGTAGGCGGCCGGCCAGTCCCGCCAGTCCTGGCCGTGGACGTGCTGGAGGGCGCAGAAGGTGGCGAACCGCTCCAGGTTGGGGGTGGCGGCGCGGTAGGCGGCCAGCCCGTCGCGGCGGGCCGGGACCCGGCCCAGGGCGCCGTGCGCCAGGCGCAGGGCCTCGTCCTTCAGCCGGTAGACGGTCAGCCGGTCGATGCGGTCCTGGTCGAGCAGGCCGTGGCCGGCGCCGGCCAGGTCGTTCACCCGGGCCCGGTCCCAGGGGTCGAGGGCGGCCAGCTCGGGCACGTCCTCGATGCGGAGGTACAGCGGGTTGCGGAACACCCGGCTGGAGGGGTTGTAGGGGCTGGGCTCGGTCGGCAGGGCGGCGTGCAACGGGTTGAGCAGGGGGAACCCGGCGCCCAGGGGCGCCGTGGAGGCCAGCAGCCCGGCCAGGTCGCCGAGGTCGCCGATGCCCCAGCTGGCCCGGGAGCGGACCGCGTACAGCTGGGCCGCCCAGCCCCAGGCGCGCCCGCCGGCCTCCAGGTCGGCCGGCAGGTGGCAGCGCCCGGGCGCGACCACCAGGGTGGTGGCGCCGGTCCGGCCCTCGACCCGGTGCCAGCCCGCCGGCAGGTCGCCGGGCAGCTCGGCCGGCAGCGGCCGCTCCTGGCCCGTCTCCAGGACCAGGGTGGCCGGCTCCCCGGGCGGCGGGTTCCACGCGCCGGAGGGGTCCGGGGAACCCCAAGGGGGTGCCCCGGTCGATCGGGGCCGGCCGGTCCGGGCGACCACCACCGGCGGCCAGGCCGCCGGGGCCGGCGCCGGGCCCATGGCCTCGAGCACCGCCTCCAGGGTCGCCTCCGCGACCACATGGCGCTCCCCGGCGGCATCGCTGAAGCTGGTGGCGATCCCGCGAGCCTCGGCGGTCCGGCGGAGTTCGTCGAGCATCATGACCGGAGGTTACGGCACACTGACGCCCACCATGCCATTGTCCTCCAGCAGCCGATGACGGCCGCT
>DATABK010000798.1:0-9633 GCA_036259695.1 Actinomycetes bacterium
CGCTCGACCTGCCCCCGCCAGTCCCACTCCTCGTCGCTCAGCACCGCATGGTCGAAGCACTCGGCATGCAGCGCATTCGCCTCGGCGCTGGTGAAGGCCCCTCGCCATTCATAGGTGGTGGTCATCTCCGCATCATATGGCGACCCGGGCCCGGCGGGAAGGGGTCGGGACCCGGCTGGTCGAGCTGGCGGTGGAGGGGGCGCGGGCGGCCGGGTGCGAGTGGCTGCACGTGGACTTCGAGGACCATCTGCGGAGCTTCTACTTCGACGCCTGCGGGTTCGTGCCCACCAACGCCGGGCTGATCGAGCTGTAGCGGAGGGGACGATGGCGCGGGTTGTGGAGCTGCGGCGGCACACCGACAACGACGGGGACGTGCTGAGCGACGACGGGGTGGCGGCGGCGCTCCGGCTGGGGGCCGGGTTGGCCGGGAGCTACCAGGTGGCGGTGTCGACCGGGGCGCAGCGGGCCACCCAGACGGTGGGGTGCCTGCTGGCCGCCCTCGGGCAGGCGGTCCCGGACGGGGTGGTGGTCGAGCCGGGGCTGCGGTCCCAGCGGGAGGACCGCTGGCGGGCCATTGCCAAGGAGGCCGACGGGGGTGACCTGGCGGCGATGCGGGCCGTCGACCCGGGGTTCGTGGACGAGGAGGCGGCCGCCCTCGGGGCCGGCCTGCGGCGGGTGCTGGAGCGGCTCGGGGAGGGCGAGCGGGCCCTGGCCGTCGGGCACAGCCCGACCAACGAGGCCGCCGTCCTCGGCCTCACCGGCGAGCTCGTCACCCCCATCGCCAAGGGCGGCGGGGTGCTGATCACCCACGACCAGGGGAGCTTCCGGGTCGAGGCCCTCGACCCCTGAGCGCCTGCTCCTGACGGGTGTCGTATGGTGGAGCCATGGCCACCCGGAAGCTGGTCCTGGACATCGCCGGTCGTGAGGTGACCGTCAGCAACCCGGACAAGGTGTATTTCCCCCGGACCGGGCAGACCAAGCTCGACCTGGTCAACTACTACCTGGCCGTGGCCGAGGGGGCCCTGCGGGGGGTGGCCGAGCGGCCGATGGCCCTCAAGCGGTTCGTGAACGGGGCCGAGGGCGAGTTCTTCTTCCAGAAGCGGGCGCCCGAGAAGCGGCCCGAGTGGGTGGAGACGGTCGAGCTCAAGTTCCCGTCCGGGCGCAGCGCCCATGAGATCGTCGTCCGGGACGCCGCCCAGCTGGCCTGGGTGGTCAACCTCGGCTGCATCGACCTCAACCCGCACCCGGTGCGGGCCGACGACCTCGACCATCCCGACGAGCTCCGGGTCGACCTGGACCCGATGCCGGGGGTGCCGTGGTCGGACGTGGTCCAGGTGGCCCTGGTGACCCGGGAGGCCCTGGAGGACTTCGGGCTGGCCGGGTGGCCGAAGACGTCCGGGTCGCGGGGCTTCCACGTCTACTGCCGGATCGAGCGGCGGTGGACGTTCCCGGAGGTCCGGCGGGCCGCGGTCGCCCTGGCCCGGGAGGTCGAGCGGCGCGCCCCCGAGATCGCCAGCAGCCGGTGGTGGAAGGAGGAGCGCCACGGGGTGTTCCTCGACTACAACCAGAACGCCAAGGACCGGACGGTGGCCTCGGCCTACTCGGTCCGCCCGACCCCCGACGTGCGGGTGTCGATGCCGTTGACCTGGGACCAGGTGCCGGACTGCCGGCCCGAGGCGTTCACCATCGACACCGTGCCCGACCTGGTCAAGGAGGCCGGCGACGCCGCCGACGGGATCGACGGTGCGGCCGGGTCGCTGGAGGCGCTGCTGGAGCTGGCCGACCAGCACGAGGCGGCCGGGTTCGCCGACGCCCCCTGGCCGCCCCACTTCGTCAAGGCCGAGGGCGAGCCGGCCCGGGCCCAGCCGTCCAAGCGGCGGATGCCCGGCCCGCCGGTCCGCGAGGGGTTCGTCCCCCCGCCGGCCCCGGGCAAGACGGCCGGGCCGACCGGCCGCCGCCGCACCACCATGCCCCTGATCGAGGTGGCCAGGGCGGCCACCGAGGCCGAGGCCCGCGCCGGCCTGGAACGCTGGAAGGCCCGCCACGGCGACGTCTGGCCGCTGCTCGGCCCGACCGACGTCCTGGTCGACGCCATGCGGGGCCGCAGCACCGTCTGGTACCGGATCCGCCTCAACCTCCGCAACGTCCCCGAGGACCGGCGGCCCTCCCAGGAGCCGCTCGAGGTCGACTACGACCCCTGGGCCGGCCGGGCTGGCCGCCCGCCCGGGTAGCCGTCACCCTCGAACAGCCAGGCGCTGATGTGCTCGGCGATGGCCATGGAGGAGGTGGCCGCCGGGGAGGGGGCGTTGCGGATGGCCACCACCCGGCCCCGACGGCTGAGGCGGAAGTCGTCCACCAGGGTGCCGTCGCGGGCCACGGCCTGGGCCCGGACGCCGCTGCGGGCCCGCCGCAGGTCGGCCGGGCGGAGGTCGGGGACATACCGGCGGGCGGCTTCGCAGAAGGCCCGGCGGCTGAGGGAGCCGACAACCTCGCGGACCCCGGTGCGCCAGTGGTGGGCGGCCATGCGCCGGAAGCCGGGCCAGGCCAGTGTCTCGGCCAGGTCGCCGAGACGCAGGTCGCGCCAGCGGTAGCCCTCCCGGGCCAGGGCGAGGACGGCGTTGGGGCCGACCAGGACGCCGCCGTCGACCCGCTTGGTCAGGTGGACGCCGAGGAACGGGTAGCGCGGGTCCGGGACCGGGTAGACGAGGCCGTTGACCAGGTCGCGGCGGCCCGGGGCGAGCTCGTAGTACTCGCCCCGGAACGGCACCACCCGGGGGTCGCCCTCGTGGCCGGCCAGCCGGGCCAGGCGGTCGGTGTGCAGGCCGCCGCAGATGACCAGCTCGTCGAAGGCGAGGCGCTCGCCGCCGGCCTCGACGCTGACCCCGGCGGTGTCCTGGGTGATGCGCCGGACCGGGACGCCGGTGCGGATCTCGGCCCCTCGGGCGGCCGCGTCGGCGGCCAGCCGCCTGGTCACGGCGGCGAAGTCGACCACCGCGGTGTGGGGCGAGTGGAGGGCGGCGATCCCCTGGACGTGCGGCTCCAGCTCGCGGAGCTCGTCGGTGCCGACCATCCGGACCTCGGGCACCCCGTTGGCCACCGCCCGCTGGTGGACGGCCTCCAGCCGCCCCAGCTCGGCCTCGTCCAGGGCGACCACCACCTTGCCGCACTCGTCGTAGGCCAGGCCGTGGCGGTCGCACAGCTCCCGGAGCAGCTCCACCCCCCGGCGGCACAGGCGGGCCTTGAGCGACCCGGGGGTGTAGTAGAGGCCGGCGTGCACCACCCCGCTGTTGCGGCCGGTCTGGTGCAGCGCCAGGTCCGGCTCCTTCTCGAGCACGGTCACGGCCACGTCGCGGCCCATGCCGGTGATGCGGTGGGCCAGGGCGACCCCGACGATGCCGCCCCCCACGATCCCGATGCGCCGGTTCCCCATGGCCGGCAGTCTACGGTCACCGGTACTGCCGGCGGCGGAACAGGTCGGTCGCGGCCGAGGTCACCCGGTCCAGGAACAGCAGCCCGTCGAGGTGGTCGAGCTCATGCAGCAGCGCCCGGGCCTCGATGGCGTCGGCCTCGACCAGCCGGGTCGTCCCCTCCGGGGTGGTCCCCTCGACCGCGACGGTGGCCGGCCGGGCCACGTTGCCGGTCAGGTCGGGCACGCTCATGCAGCCCTCCCGGGCCACCACCGGGACGCCGGCGTCCACCACCCGGGGGTCGAACAGCACCACCAGGCCGGCGCACGAGCGGGCCTTGGGGTGGCCGGTCACGTCCATGCAGAAGGCCCGCAGGCCGACCCCGATCTGGGGGGCGGCCAGACCGACGCAGTGGTCGTAGGCCCGCATGGTGTCGACCAGGTCGGCGGCCAGGGTCGCGGCCTCCGCGGCGCCGTCGACCGGCCGGGCGACGGCCTTGAGGGCCGGCGCCGGCAGGCGGAGGACAGGCCGGACCGCCACGCTAGAGAACGTCGGCGTCGTCGGGGTGGAAGCTGACCTCGACCCCGAGCTCATGGGCCACGGATCGGAGGTCGGTCTCGACCTGGTCGGCGCGGCCGGATGGGACCTCGAGCTCG
Source organism: Actinomycetes bacterium (assembly GCA_036259695.1). Taxonomy (GTDB): domain Bacteria; phylum Actinomycetota; class CALGFH01; order CALGFH01; family CALGFH01; genus CALGFH01. Next base: position 4,064 of record DATABK010000798.1, read on the forward strand.
AAGTGCATGGCGTACACCGGGTCGGGCTCGCCCACCACCCGGGTCTGGAGGTCGATGATGTTGACCTGGCGGGCGGCCAGGGCCTCGGAGACGCGGGCGACCAGGCCCGGCCGGTCGGCGCCGTAGACGGCGGCCGCGTACCGCGCTCCCCCGCCGGCGGCGGCGGTGACGTCGTCGGTGACCGCCCGCACGCCGACCTGGAGGTCGAGCCGGCCGGCGACCGGGCCGAGCCGGGCCTCCAGGTCGGCCGCCCCGAGCTCGGTCGCGCCGGTCACGACCAGCATCATCGCGAAGTGGCCGCGCAGGATGGTCATGGAGGTGTCCTCCAGGTTGCAGCCGGCGTCGGCCAGGACACGGGTGACGGCGGCCACGATCCCGGGGCGGTCGCGACCGAACACCGAAAGGGCGAAGCGAGCCATGGCAGGGACCCTAGAGGCTCCCCGCCCTCCAGACAATGACCGCCCGTAACGCTCCCGGGACGGTCCCCGGGCACGATGCGCGGAGCCTGACGATCTGGAAGGGGGATGGATGGCCGCGCTGGCCTGGGCGCTGTGGGCGCTCACCCTGGTCGCCTTCGCCCTGGTGGGCTGGCTGAACGAGCTGCTGGTCGAGGCCGGCCGGCCCGACCTGGCCATGCTCACCTCCGACATCCCCGCCTTCGTGCTGGCCACCTTCAGCGCCACCACCGTCGGGGCGCTGCTGGCCAGCCGCCGCCCAGCGCACCCGGTGGGCTGGCTCCTGCTCGGCCTCGGCCTGCCGGTGGCGCTGTCCGGCGTGGCCACCGGCTACGCCAACTACGGGCTGATGGCCAGGCCAGGGGGGCTGCCGGCGGCCGACTGGGCGGCCCTGTACCACGGCGTGAGCCTCCTCATCGCCCTGGCCTCGCTGCAGTTCGTGCTGCTGCTCACCCCGACCGGGTCGCTGCCCTCGCCCCGCTGGCGCTGGTGGGCCAGGGTGGCGGCCGGCGCGGCCCTGGTGGCGCTGCTCACGTCGCTGGTCCTGCCCTTCGACCCTCCCTACCAGGCGACCGCCAACCCCCTGACCACCCCGGTGCTGACCGGCCCCCTGCGGGCCCTCAACACCCTAACCTGGCTGGTCACCGCCCTCGGGCTCCCGGTGGCGGCCGGGGCGCTGCTCCTGCGGTTCCGCCGCGCCCACGGAGTCGAGCGCCTGCAGCTCCGCTGGCTGGTCCTGGCCGCGGCGCTGGCCGCGGCCCTGCTGGCGGTGACGGTGCTGTCCCTGACCGTGGGGCTGCTCGGCCCGACCGGGGACGAGGACCTGCTCGGCTGGGTGTCGGCGGTCGTGCTGGGGCTGATGCCGCTGGCCACCGGGGCGGCCATCCTGCGCTACCGCCTCTATGACCTGGACCGCATCGTCAGCCGCACCGTCGCCTACGGGCTCCTGACCCTGCTGCTGGTCGGCGGCTACGCGGCGGTCGTCCTGGGGCTGGGCCAGCTGCTGGGCCGGGACTCCAGCCTGGTCGTGGCCGCCGCCACCCTGGCCGTGGCCGGCCTGTTCCAGCCGGCCCGCCGCCGGGTCCAGGCGGCGGTGGACCGGCGCTTCAACCGGCGCCGCTACGACGCCGCCCGGACGATCCAGGGGTTCAGCGCCCGGCTGCGCGAGCAGGTCGACCTGGACGCCCTGACGTCCGAGCTGCTGGTGGTGGCCGAGCGGACCATGCAGCCGACCCGGGTGTCGATCTGGCTGCGCCCGCGGTGAGCGCTAGCCGGCGACCACGGCCAGGGTCTGCTCGGCGATCTCGAGCTCCTCGTTGGTCGGCACGACCAGCACGGCCACCGGGCTGTCGTCGGCCGAGATCGTCCGGGCCTTGCCGGTGCGGGCCTTGTTGCGCTTGAGGTGCAGGGTCACCCCGAGCCCTTCCAGGCCCTGGCAGACCCCGGAACGGACGGCATCGTTGTTCTCCCCGATCCCGGCCGTGAAGACCAGCGCGTCCAGGCGGCCGAGGGCGGCGGTGTACGCCCCGACGTACTTGCGGATCCGGTAGCAGTACACGTCCAGGGCCTCGGCGGCGGCCTGGTTGCCCTCGCCGACCAGGCGGGCGACCTCGCGCATGTCGTTGGCCCCGGCCAGGCCGAGCATGCCGCTGCGCTTGTTGAGCAGGTCGTCGACGTCGTCGACGGACAGCCCGGCCTCGCGGTGGAGGTAGAACACCACCGCCGGGTCCAGGTCACCGCTGCGGGTGCCCATGACCAGGCCCTCCAGCGGGGTCAGGCCCATCGAGGTGTCGACGCAGCGGCCGCCGGCGACCGCGGCCACACTCGCCCCGTTGCCCAGGTGCAGGGTGATCAGGTTGAGCTCGGCGGCCGGGCGGCCCAGGTGCTCGGCCGCCTTGCGGGCGACATAGGCGTGGGAGGTGCCGTGGAAGCCGTAGCGCCGGATCCGCAGCTCGTCGGCCAGGTCCCTCGGCAGGGCGTAGCGCCAGGCCCGGGGCGGCATCGTCTGGTGGAAGGCGGTGTCGAACACCGCCACCTGCGGGGTCTCGGGGAAGCTGGCCCTGGTGATCCGGATGCCGAGCAGGTTGGGCGGGTTGTGCAGCGGGGCCAGGGGGGCCTGGTCGGCGATGGCCTGGATGGTGGCGTCGTCGACCAGGGTCGGGGCGGTCAGCCGGTCCCCGCCGTGGACGACCCGGTGGCCGATGCCGGCCAGGTCGGCGATGGGGCCGCCGGCGCTCTCGAACGCCTTGAAGACCCGCTCGAACCCTTCAGAGTGGTCGGCGATGCGGTCCTCCACGACCAGCGGCTCAGCGTCGCCCGGCCGGTGGGTCAGCTTGGCCCCGGCCTCCCCGATCCGCTCGACCAGCCCCGAGGCCAGCACCTTGGGGCCGTCCATCTCGAACAGCTGGTACTTGATCGACGACGACCCGGTGTTGACGACCAGGACCCTAGGCATCCTGGGCCGCCTGGGCCTGGATGGCGGTGATGGCCACAGTGTTGACGATGTCGGCGACCAGGGCCCCCCGGGACAGGTCGTTGACCGGCTTGCGCAGGCCCTGGAGGATCGGCCCGACGGCGACCGCGTTGGCCGAGCGCTGCACCGCCTTGTAGGTGTTGTTGCCGGTGTTGAGGTCCGGGAACACGAACACGGTGGCCCGGCCGGCGACCTGGCTGTCGGGCAGCTTGGACCGGGCGACCTCGGGGTCGATGGCCGCGTCGTACTGGATCGGCCCCTCGATCAGGAGGTCGGGCCGGCGCTCCCGGGCGATGGCGGTGGCCTGGCGGACCTTCTCGACGTCGCTGCCCGCCCCCGACTCCCCGGTCGAGTAGGAGAGCAGGGCCACCCGCGGTTCGATGCCGAACTGGGCGGCCGTGCCGGCCGAGGCGACCGCGATGTCGGCCAGCTGCTCGGCGTCTGGGTTGGGGACGACCGCGCAGTCGCCGTAGACCAGCACCCGGTCGGCCAGCAGCATCAGGAACACGCTGGACACGATCGAGGTGCCGGGCTTGGTGCGGATGAACTCGAAGGCCGGCCGGATGGTGTGGGCGGTGGTGTGGGCCGCCCCCGACACCATCCCGTGGGCCAGGTCCTTGTAGACCATCATCGTCCCGAAGTAGGAGACGTCGCCCATCAGGTCCTCGGCCACCGGCCGGGCCACGCCCTTGTGGCGGCGCAGCTCGTAGTAGGTGTCGGCGAAGTCCTCGCGCCAGTCCGACGTCTGCGGGTCGACCACCTGGAGGCCGTCCAGCTCCAGGCCGAGGGCGGCGCCCCGGTGCTTGATGGCATCGGGGTCGCCGAGCACGGTCAGGTCGGCGATCCCGCGCAGCAGCACCTGCTCGGCCGCCTGGAGGATCCGGTCGTCGCCGCCCTCGGGGAGGACGATGTGGCGGCGGTCGGCCTTGGCCCGCTCGACCAGCCGCTGCTCGAACATCAGCGGGGTGACCCGCTCGGTGCGGGTGACCTCGAGCCGGCTCAGCAGCCCCTGGCGGTCGACGTGCTCGCTGAACACCCCGAGGGCGGCGGCGACCTTGCGGTCGCTCTCGGGCGTCAGCACCCCCCGGACCCCGGCCACGGTGGCCGCCGTCCGGTAGGTGTCGGCCTCGGTGGCCAGCACCGGCACCTCCGAGCCGCCGAGGCCGTCGATCAGCCGGAGCACCGACGGCTCGGGGACCAGCCCCCCGGTCAGGACCAGCCCGGCGATGTTGGGGTAGGTCCCGGAGAAGCGCGAGGCCAGGCTGCCCACGATCAGGTCGGCCCGGTCCCCGGGGGTGATGATCATGTCGCCGTCGCTGATGTGGTCCAGGAAGTGGGGCAGGTTCATGGCGCCGACGATCACGTGGCCGACCTCGCGCCGGGTGCTGGGCTCCTCGGCCCCCCGCACCGGCCGGAGGAACTCGGCGGCCAGGGCCCTGGCGACCTCGGCCACGGTCGGGGCGGCCAGCTCCGGGACCTCGGGCAGGACGTAGGCCGGCTCCTCGCCCACCACCTCCTGGACCCGCTGGCGGAGCTCGTCGACGATCGCCGGGCCGACCCGGTTGCAGATGGTGGCCAGGATGGTGCAGCCGCGCCCGGTGAGCGACCCGTGGGCGAGCTGGACGGCCTCAATGACCCGCTCCACCGACCGGTTGCTGCCCCGGACGATCAGAATCACCGGGCAGCCCAGGTTGAGGGCGACGTCGGCGTTGAAGTCGAACTCGAGCGCCCGCGACGCCTCGGTGAAGTCGCTCCCCTCGACCAGCAGCAGGTCGGTGCGGTCGTCCAGCCGCTTGTAGGCGTCCAGGATCCGCTTGAGGAGCTCCTCGTAGCGGCCGCGGTCGCTCATCGCCCGCAGGTCGTCGACCACCGCCCCGTACGACTCCTCGTAGCTCTGGGGGAGCCGGTAGCGGCGCCGGATCAGCTCGATGTCGTTGTCGGGCTGCTCCCCACCCGCCACGATCGGCCGGAAGTACCCGACCCGGCCGATGGAGGCCAGCGCCTCCATGACTCCGAGGGCGACCGCCGACTTGCCGCTGCCCGGCTCGATCGCGGTCAGGTAGACGTTGCGCTCCATGGCCGTCACCCTACCTCGTGAGCTTGATCGATATCAGCGAATGGTCGCCCGGCGAGCATCGCATAGCCGGGGCCGCGGTCGAAGAACGGCTCGGAGCCGGTCCGGGCCGCCCGGCGGGCCGCGCGGAGGGCGTCGGAGGCCGGCTCGTCCAGCGCGGGGGCGTCCGGGGTGCCGCCGGCGACCACGCCGTAGTCGTCGCGGGCCCCGGCCAGGCTGACCTTGCCCCAGGCCACGTCGCGCAGGACCTCGTCATAGGGGCGGTCAAGGGGATCGCCCCAGCCGCCGCCGCCGGTGGTGCGGATGCGGATGACCTCGCCGGCCAAGACCGGCTCGGCATCGGCCAGGGCGTCGACGGCCCGCTCGGCCGGGCCACCGGGGTCGATCACCACCTCGAACGGCCGGCCGGCCCGGCCGCCGGCCACTCCCCAGCAGGCCAGCAGCGAGCGGTCGGCGATCGACATGAAGTGGGCGTCGCGGAGCATGCGGATGTGCTTCTCGTAGCCGAGACCGCCGCGGTGGCGGCCGGGGCCGCCCGAGTCGACGGCCAGCCCCAGGCGCTCGACCA
>DATABK010000799.1:0-24144 GCA_036259695.1 Actinomycetes bacterium
GGCCCGGGTCTCGCGGACGGTGCGGTTGATGCCGCCCCCGGCGGCCAGGGCCTCCTCGTAGCCGACCCCCCGGAGCCGGGCCGCGAACTCGTCCGCCCGCTCCCCGGCGAACACCAGGTGGGTGTGGGCGTCCACGAACCCGGGGATGACGGCCTGCCCGCCGGCGTCCACCCGGGTCGCGCCGGCGGCCACCTCCAGGTCGGGCAGCCCGGCCTCGGGCCCGGCGTAGACGACCCGGCCCCCGGCGGCCGCGACCACCCCCCGCTCGACCAGCCCGAGCGGCCCCTCCCCGAGCGCCGGGTCGCAGGTGACCAGCTGCCCGGCCCCGGTGAGGAGGAAGTCGACCGGGCCGGCGGGACCAGGAGCGCTCACCGGGCGCCCGGGCCGGCCACGCCGGGGAGGTCCATCCCCCGCTCCGCCGCCACCGCCCGGGCTTCGTCGTAGCCGGCGTCGGCGTGGCGCATGACCCCGGTGCCGGGGTCGTTGGTGAGGACCAGCTCGACCCGCCGGGCGGCCTCGTCGGTGCCGTCGGCGACCACGACCACCCCGGCGTGGATGGAGCGGCCGATGCCGACCCCGCCGCCGTGGTGGACGCTCACCCACGAGGCCCCCGAGGCCACGTTGAGCAGGGCGTTGAGGATCGGCCAGTCGGCGATGGCGTCGGAGCCGTCGGCCATGGCCTCGGTCTCCCGGTGGGGGCTGGCCACCGACCCGGCGTCCAGGTGGTCGCGCCCGATCACGATCGGGGCCTGGAGCTCGCCCCGGGCGACCAGCTCGTTGAAGGCGAGGCCGGCCTGGTGGCGCTCGCCGTAGCCGAGCCAGCAGATGCGGGCCGGGAGCCCCTGGAACCGGACCCGCTCGGCGGCCATCTCCAGCCAGCGGCGCAGGTGCTCGTCGTCGCCGAACAGCTCGAGCACGGCCCGGTCGGTGCGGGCGATGTCGGCCGGGTCGCCGGACAGGGCGGCCCAGCGGAACGGCCCCTTGCCCTCGCAGAACAGCGGCCGGATGTAGGCCGGGACGAACCCGGGATAGGCGAAGGCGTCCCCGAACCCGGCCACCCGGGCCTCGCCGCGCAGGTTGTTGCCGTAGTCGAAGACCTCGGCCCCGGCCCGCTGGAACCCGACCATGGCCTCGCAGTGGCGGGCCATCGACTCCCGGGCCTGCTTGACGTAGCCGGTCGGGTCCTCGGCCCGGGCCGAGGGGGCGTCGCCGGGATCGACCCCGCTGGGCACGTACCCGCCGAGGGGGTCGTGGGCCGAGGTCTGGTCGGTGACCACGTCGGGCCGGAACCCGGCCGCCAGCAGCTCGGGGAAGACGTCGGCGGCGTTGCCGACCAGCCCGACCGACACCGCCCGGCCCTCGGCGGCGGCCCGCTCGACCCTGTCGGTGGCGTCGGCCAGGTCGTCGGCCCGCTCGTCCAGGTAGCCGGTGTCGAGGCGCCGGGCCAGGCGCTCGGGGTCGACCTCGACGCACAGGGCAACGCCCTCGTTCATGGTCACGGCCAGCGGCTGGGCGCCGCCCATGCCGCCGAGGCCCCCGGTGAGCACGACCTTGCCGCGGAGGCTGTCCCAGCCGTTGACCTGGGCCACGGCGGCGAAGGTCTCGTAGGTGCCCTGGAGGATCCCCTGGGTGCCGATGTAGATCCAGGACCCGGCCGTCATCTGGCCGTACATGGTCAGCCCGGCCGCCTCCAGCTCGCGGAACCGGTCCCAGGTGGCCCACTCCGGGACCAGCAGCGAGTTGGCCAGCAGCACCCGGGGGGCGAAGCTGTGGGTCCGGAACACCCCCACCGGCTTGCCCGACTGGACCAGCAGGGTCTCGTCGTCGCCGAGGCGGCGCAGGGTGGCCACGATCCGGTCGAAGGATGCCCAGTCCCTGGCCGCCCGGCCGGTGCCGCCGTACACGACCAGGTCCTCGGGCCGCTCGGCGACCTCGGGGTCGAGGTTGTTGCAGAGCATCCGCAGGGCGGCCTCCTGCTGCCAGCCTCGGCACGACAGCTGAGGGCCCCGCGGGGCCCGGATGACCCTAGCCAAGGGGCCCCACCACCTCCTCGGCCGCGGCGACCAGCGTCCCCTCGGCCACCAGGCGCTCCAGGGCGGCCAGGTCGGGGGCGAGGTAGCGGTCCTCGTCCAGGGGCGGGACCTGCTCGCGGACCCGCTCCAGCACGGCCGCCACCGCCGCCCCGGGCCGCAGCGGGGATCGGAGATCAATCGCCTGGGCGGCGCAGAGGGCCTCGATGGCCAGGGCCCGGCGGACGTTCGCTGTGACCCGGCGGAGCTTGAGCCCGGCCGTCCAGCCCATGGAGACGTGGTCCTCCTGGTTGCCCGAGGTCGGGATCGAGTCCACCGAGGCCGGGTGGGCCAGCACCTTGCAGTCGGTGACCAGGGCCGCCGCCGTGTACTGGGTCAGCATCAGGCCCGAGTTGAGGCCCGGGTCGCGGGCCAGGAACGGGGGCAGGTCGTGGTTGAGGGCCGGGTCGAGCAGCCGGTCGACCCGGCGCTCGGAGATGTCGGCCAGCTCGGCCAGGGCGATGGCCAGGAAGTCGAGCGCGAAGGCCAGGGGCTCGCCGTGGAAGTTGCCGACCGAGATGACCTCGTCGGTCTCGGCGAACACCACCGGGTTGTCGGTGACCGAGCCCAGCTCGCGCTCGACCACCTGGCGGGCGAAGGCGACCACGTCCCGGCAGGCCCCGTGGACCTGGGGGGCGCAGCGCAGCGAGTAGGCGTCCTGGATGGCGTGGTCGGAGTGGCGGTGGCTGGCCAGGATGGGCGACCCGGCGAGCATCCTCCGGAGGTTGGCCGCGCTGGCCACCTGGCCGGGATGGGGCCGCAGCTCGTGCAGGCGGGCCTGGAACGGGCGGTCGGTGCCGAGCAGGCCCTCGATCGACATGGCGCAGGCCACGTCGGCCATGGCGGCCAGGGCCTCGGCGTCGGCCACGGCCAGGCAGGCCAGGGCGAGCATGCCCTCGGTCCCGTTGACCAGCGACAGGCCCTCCTTGAAGGAGAGCTTGAGCGGCTCCAGACCGGCCCGGCGGAGCCCCTCGGCGGCGGGGACGCGGGCGCCGTCCACCTCGACCTCGCCCTCGCCGAGCAGGGGCAGGGCCAGGTGGGCGAGCTGGGCCAGGTCGCCGGAGGCGCCGACCGAGCCGTGCTCGGGGATGACCGGGGTGACCCCGGCGGCCAGCAGGGCGACCAGCGCCTCCACCACCACCGGGCGGACGCCCGAGTAGCCCTGGGCGAGGGTGCGGGCCCGCAGCAGCTGCATGCCCCTGACGACCTCGGTCTCGAGCGGGTCGCCGGTGGCGGTGGCGTGGGACAGGACGATCCGGCGCTGGAGCTCCTCCAGGTCGGCCGGGGCGACGGCGGTGTTGGCCAGCAGCCCGAACCCGGTGGAGACGCCGTAGACCCGCCGGCCCTCGGCGACGGCCCGCTCGACCACGTCGCGGGCGGCGGCCATCCGCTTGCGGCCCTCCTCGCCCAGCTCCACCGGGACCTGGCCGCGGGCCACGGCCACCACCTCGGCCACGCCCAGGGGCCCGCCGGTCAGGACCACCCGGTCCGGGGTCGCCGTCGGCTCGCCGCGTCGCGTCATGCCCGCATCGTAGGTCGGGCGGGACGCCCCGTCACGCCTTCGTGGTACTGATAGCGGGGAGCGATCCTGATTCGCGCGCGACCCCCCTGGGTAACCAGGGAGAACAGAGTTGCAGCTTGCTTAGGTAACTGCCCTAGCCGACCCGCCGGATGCCAGATCGGTATGCGGAAGTTGCCTCTGGAGGGATGCAAGATCGATTGAGTTAGGCCATCCTGGTGGTGCGTCCCGGCACCGACCGGGGGGAGCAAGGAGACGACGACCATGGGCACCGACGACAGCGGCACCGCCACCCCGACCCTACAGCGCGAGGTCTGTGACAAGTGTGGCTCGCGCATGGAGCTGGAGAGCTCGGCCTACGGGTTCGAGCGCTGGAAGTGCCCGAAGTGCCAGCAGATCGTCGGCATCGACCGCGACCCCGAGGTCGGCAGCCGCTTCCAGATCGCCCGCGGCCAGCCGTGGAACTACTCCCCGGACGCCTTCAAGAACTGACGCCCGGGATCCACAGGAACACCAGCGTCGACCAGAGCATGTGGGAGACGGTGCTGGGCACGAGGCTCCCCGTGACCTGGCGCTGCCTCGTCCACACGGTCCCGCAGACGAGGGCGGCCAGGGGTAGGACCGCGCTCCCGGACAGCCCCACGAACAGCGCGTAGAGCACGGTGGTGGCGATCACCGGTCGCCATCCCGGCCCGTAGCGCCTGGTCAGCCGGGCGAACACCGCCCCCCGCCACAGCACCTCCTCGCTCGGCGAGGTCGCCAAGACGATCACCAGCACGGCCAGCGCCCCCGGGGCGGTCGTGCGGGTCAGCTCCAGCACCTCCCGGATCCACGGGGCCACCGGGGTCTGCTGGACCACCACCGCCCCGACGCAGAACAGCACGTACAGGGCCAGTCCCGAGGCCACCCCCATCACCACCAGCCGCCTGGTCGGCCGCAGCCGCGCCCGCAGGTACGGATGCCAGGCCGCCCACCAGGTGAAGGCCGAGAGCGCGACCATCGCCGACCAGAACGGCAGCAGGCGGAACTGGAAGGCGGCCGGGTAGACAAGGGCCCAAGCGGCCAGTGCCGCCGGGAGGGCCCAGGCGGGTCTGGCCGGGTCGGTGTCGCGGCTCGGCTCGGAGGGCTGGCCGGGGGCGCCCTGGCCGTCGGCCGTGGCCGGGCCGTTCTCGGTGAGGTCGCGGCGGGGGATCCAGCCCGGCCGGTGCGGGGCCTCGGGAGGGGGCGCGTCGGTCGGGTGGGTGCGTGGGGGCCGGGGCATCCGGCTCACCGGTGCCCGTGGGGATCGGGGGGGATCGCCATACTCGCAGCATAGGCGGGGGCCGTCGCGACCGCCGCCCGCTGCTACCATCGCAGCCGCCATCCCAAGATCTCCGAGGATCAGCGCGTGCCCGAGACCGTCATCCACCTGGTCCGTCACGGGCAGGTGGAGAATCCTCGCCGGGTGCTCTACGGCCGGCTGCCCGGCTACCACCTGTCCCGGCGCGGCCAGGCCCAGGCCGACCTGCTGGCCGGCCACTTCGCCGGCGTGCCGGTGGGCGCGGTCCTGGCCAGCCCCCTGGAGCGGGCCCAGCAGACCGCCGCCCCGATCGCCGCCGCCCACGGCCTCGAGGTCCGCACCGACCTGCGCCTGATCGAGACCAGCAACATCTTCGAGGGTGTCGCCGGCAACGTCGCCTGGTACATCGTCCGCCACCCCAGGCTGTGGTGGAAGCTCCGCGACCTCCGCGCCCCCTCCTGGGGCGAGCGCAACGTCGACATGGTCGAGCGGGTCCACGCCGTCGTCGACGCCGCCCGGGCCGAGTTCGCCGGCCAGCACGTCGTCCTCGTCTCCCACCAGGCCCCCATCTGGGTGGCCCGCCTGGCCTTCGAGCGCCGCCGCCTGGCCCACTGGCCGGGCTGGCGCCGCTGCACCCTGGCCAGCGTCACCACCCTGACCTTCACCGACGACACCCTGACCGGCGTCACCTACGCCGAGCCGGCCGCCTCCGCCCTCCTCGGCCCCGCCCCGCCGGACGAGAAGCGCCGGCCCGAGCGGGAGGCCACCTGATGCCGGGCCCGGGCCGCCGATGAGGGCGGCGGTGAGCTCCCGCTACGGCCCGCCGGAGGTGGTCCGGGTCGGCGAGGTGGAGAAGCCGGCCGTCGAGGACAACCAGCTGCTGGTCAAGGTCCACGCGACCACGGTGAACCGGACCGACTGCGGCGTGCGGGCGGCCAGGCCCTTCCTGTACCGGCTGTTCGTCGGGCTGCGCCGGCCGCGGCTGACCGTCCTCGGCAACGAGTTCGCCGGGGAGGTCGAGGCGGTGGGCGGCGGGGTCAGGTCGTTCGCGCCCGGCGACAAGGTGTTCGGGTTCAACCCCAGCAGGTTCGGCGCGCACGCCGAGTACGTGGCCGTCCCCGAGCACGGCTCGGTCGCGACCATGCCGGGGAACCTCACCTACGAGGAGGCCGCTCCCGGCACCGAGGGCGCCCACTACGCCCTCTCGGGGATCCGGAGCGCCCGGGTCCAGGCCGGGCAGGACGTGCTCGTCTACGGGGCCACCGGGGCCATCGGCTCGGCGGCGGTCCAGATTCTGGTGAGCCTCGGGGCCAAGGTGACCGCGGTCTGCCCGGGCGCCCACAAGGAGCTGGTCATGGGCCTGGGCGCCGACCGGGTCATCGACGCCACGGCCGAAGACTTCACCAGGGACACCCAGACCTACGACCTGGTCATGGACGCGGTCGGCAAGAGCTCGTTCGCCCGCTGCCGGCAGCTGCTGAAACCCCGCGGGATCTACCTCTCGACGGACCTGGGGCCGCTCTCCCAGAACCCGGTCATGGCCCTGGTCACCCCCCTGTTCGGCGGCCGGAGGGTGGTGTTCCCGATCCCGACCCAGCGCGACCCGGCCGCCGTGATGCGCTACCTCAAGGACCTGATGGAGTCCGGCGCCTTCAAGCCGGTCATCGACCGCCGCTACCCGCTCGACCAGATCGTCGAGGCCTACCGCTACGTCGAGACCGGCCAGAAGGTCGGCAACGTCGTCATCACCGTCGGGTAGGGCCGGCACAGGGTTCGGGCCGGGTCGCGGCCGGGTGCAGTCACCTGGCTCGGTGGCCCGGGCCAGGGCCACCCGTGATGCCCGGGCCCGGCGTGTCCTCGTCCTCCGGAGGCGCGGCCCACGCCGAACGAAGGGTGGCGGTGACCTCCTGGTCGGAGGTCTGGGGGAACGACCGGTAGGAGTAGCCGACGGCCCGGAACGGGCGGGGGGTGGTGGCGCACACCACCTCGTCGGCCTCCTCGCGGAGGTGCTGGCAGGTGGAGGCAGGTGCGGTCGGGACCGCGACCACCAGGCGGGCCGGGCCCAGGCGGCGGGCGGCGGCCACGGCCGCCCGCATGGTCGACCCCGTGGCCAGGCCGTCGTCGACCAGGATCACGACCCGGCCGGCGAGGTCGGGCGGGCCCCGGCCCTCGCGGTAGCGCTGCTCGCGGCGGATGAGCTCGCGGCCCTCGACCTCGGCCACCCGGCTCAGGACGGCCTCGTCGAGGTTGAGCCGGTCGACGACCTGCTGGTTGACGACCTGGACCCCGCCGGAGGCGATCGCCCCCATGGCCAGCTCCTCATGGCCGGGCACGCCCAGCTTGCGGACGACGAACACGTCCAGCGGCGCTCCCAGGGCCCGCGCGACCCGGGCGGCCACCGGCACCCCTCCACGGGGCAGGCCGAGCACGAGCACGTCGTCCCGGCCGGCGTAGTGGCCGAGCCGGCCGGCCAGAACGTCGCCGGCCTCGACCCGGTCGCGGAACATCGTCCTCGTCACGGCGGCCTGGAAGCCGCGCCCGTCAGCGCGGCTCGTCGTCCTCGTCGAGCGGCACCGGCAGGGCCTGCTCGAGGGCGTCGCCCTCCGGGACCTCGAGGTCGATATCGGGAACCTGCTCGACGTTGTCCCGTTCGAGCAGCGGCTGGCGCTGCTCCTGGGCGTCGGCCTCAGGCACGGCGTCGGTCATGGATCGTCCTCCTGGTGACGAGCAGCGGATTCGACCCCCACCCTATCGCCGTCGGCCCACTCCCGGGTATGGCCGTCCACACCCCCAGCCCAGCGGTGCCTCCAGACGGTCAGGGCTTGTCCGGGTCGCCCTCGGACTGCTCCTTGTCGTCGGCCTGCTCGGCCTGCCCGGATGCCGCCCCGGCGGGGCTGTTGGGCTCGCGGTCCTGGTCCTCGCGGGACTCCTCGGGGCCCTGGGTCATCGGTCATCACCTTCCGTCGGTCGAAGGGAACCCCTCCGGGTCGGACACGCTTGGAATGTCCCCACCTGACTCCGCGGAAACCCCCTCCGCCGGCCGGGCCGCCCGGTCAGCCCTTCAGGACCCCGGCCGGACGCAGCCGGGCCACCACCCGGGACAGGCCGACCTGCTCGCAGGTCTCGACCACCGCGGTCGCGTCCTTGTAGGCGTAGGGCGCCTCCTCGCTGAGCAGCTTCCAGTTGCTGGCCGCCAGGACCACGCCCTCGGACTCCAGCTTGCGGCGCAGGTCGGGGCCGGACATGAGCTTCTTGGCCCTGGTGCGGCTCATCGACCGCCCGGCCCCGTGGCAGGTGGAGGCGAACGACCGCGCCCCGGCCCGGCGGTCCCCGGCCAGGACGTAGGAGAACGTGCCCATGCTGCCCGGGTTGATGACCGGCTGGCCGATCTGCCGGTAGCGGTCGGGCAGCTCGGGGTGGCCGGGGCCGAGCGCCCGGGTCGCCCCCTTGCGGTGGACGCACAGGGTGCGGAGGCGGCCGTCGACCTCGTGCTCCTCGAGCTTGGCCAGGTTGTGGCTGACGTCGTAGACCAGGTCCATGCCCAGGTCGGCGACGGGCCGGTCCAGGACCTCGGCGAACGCCCTGCGGGCCCCGTCGGCGAGCACGTGCCGGTTGGCCAGGGCGAAGTTGCCGGCGGCACGCATCGCCCCCAGGTAGGCGGCCGCCTCCGGGCGCTCCACCGGCACGCATGACAGCTGCCGGTCCGGTACCCGGATGCCGAGGGCCGGGGCCAGGCGGTCGATCACCTTCAGGTGGTCGGTGCAGGTCTGGTGGCCGATGCCGCGCGACCCGGTGTGGAGCATCAGGCAGACCTGGCCGGCCTCCAGGCCCATCGCGGCCGCGGCCTCGGCGTCGCGGACCTCGTCGACGACCTGGACCTCCAGGAAGTGGTTGCCGCCGCCGAGGCTGCCCAGCTGCGGGGCCCCGCGCTGGTAGGCCCGGTCGGAGACCTGGGCCGGGTCGGCGTCGGGCAGGGTGCCGCCGTCCTCGCAGGCGTCGGCGTCCGCCTCGACCCCGACCCCGCGGGCCAGCGGGTGGCGCACCCCCTCGACCAGGACCCGGTCCACCCCGGCCCGGTCGAGCGGCAGCAGCCCGGCGCCGCCCGGGCCGCGGGGGATGCGCCTGGCCAGGGTGTGGACGAGCTCGCCGATGCGGTCCTTGACGTCCCGGTCCCAGTCGAGGTCGCTGCGGAGCAGGCGGACCCCGCAGCCGATGTCGAAGCCGACCCCGCCCGGGGAGACCACGCCGCCGTCGGCCGGGTCGGTGGCCGCGACCCCGCCGATCGGGAAGCCGTAGCCCCAGTGGATGTCGGGCATGGCGTAGGAGGCGCCGACGATCCCGGGCAGGGTGGCCACGTTCGCGACCTGCTCGACGGCGCGGTCCTCGACGGCCTTGGCGAACAGCTCATCGTTGGCGAACACAATCCCGGGCACCCGCATGCCTTCGACGTAGCCGACCGGGATCTCCCAGACCGACGGCTCCAGCCGGCGTGGCTCAGACATCGAGGTACACCTCCAGCAGCCAGCCGCCCGGCTCGGACTCGACCCGGAGCCGGTGGTAGGTGACGGCCTTCACGAAGGTCCCGTCCGGGTCCGGCCCCCCGGGCGCGAGCTCCACCGACCCGCGGGCCACACCGTCACTGACCCGCTCCACCCGGACGCCGGCCAGCCCGGCCCGGCTCACCTCCAGCAGCCACAGCACCTCGTTCAGCCAGTCGACCAGCAGCCCGCCGGGGTCGGGGGCCGTGACCTCGACCGGCGTCGCCTCGCCGGGTAGGGGCGCCAGCGCCCCCAGCACCTCGGCCAGCCCCTCCGTGGCGTGCTCGAACGCCTCCTCGAGGCTGCCCGCCCACGCCCGGATGCCGACGTCGGCGGTGTGCTCCAGCAGCTCGAACCCACCGGGTCGGGCGCCAGCGTCCGGCGCCCCGGGGCCGGCGGCGCCCGGCCCCGGCGGGATGGCTCCACCCTGGCCCTGGGCCATGCCGCCGGTCCGGGTCAGAACCGGTGCTCGACCGTCCCGCCGAGGGCGGCCCAGACGTCGGGGAGGGCGTCGTAGGTGGTCCCGCCCGGGAGGGCCTGGAGCCGTTCCAGCACCACCTCCGGGGCGTTGTTGGCCTCGGCGTTGGCCAGCAGGCCCTCCCGGTCGGCCGGGAAGGCGCTGGGGTCGAGGTAGCGGGCGATGTCGGACCTGGCCTCGGCGTCGTCCAGGTCCAGCGAGCCGGTGGCTTGGGTGACGCGGGGAGCCGGGGTGGGCTGGTCCTCGCCCGGCCCCTCCTGCTCGCGGAACTCCTCGACCCGGCTCTCGATCGGGGCGCCCTGCCGCAGCGACCGTGTCTCGTGCTCGAGCTCCTCGTCGACCCGTGGGCTGTGCTTGTCGCTTCCTCGCTCCAAGATGTCCGCTCCTCCGGTTGGCTACTGCTTCTTGGCGATGGCCTCGGCCAGCTCCGACTTGCTCATGCGGGACCGGCCCCTGACCCCGAGCTTCTTGGCCCGCTCGTACAGCTCCTGCTTGCTGTTGCCGACGGCGTCGACGCCCCCGTAGGTCTTGCCCGAGCCCTTGCGGGCCGCCTTGCCGCTCTTGGCCGCCTGCGGGTCGGACGGGCCCTTCTCCTTCTTGGGCTCCCAGTGGTCGCCCTTCCGCTCGAACGAGTGCTTCAGGGCCGAGTAGGCGGTGCGGTGGGCCCGCTCCCCCTCCCCGTAGGTCTCGACGGCGGAGTCGTGCGCCTTGCGATAGGTGCGCTTGGCTTTGGCCGGGGATCGCTGCAGGGTGCCCGGCAGGTCCTTGTCGCTGTCCTTCGGCATGGCAGCCTCCTGACGATCGATCGGGCAGGTTGCTACCCCGGCCAGCGGGGCGGTAAGCACGCCCGAACCCGAACCCTCCACCTGAGGTTCAGGCGGTGTCAGTTGGCGGTGCCGAACCCGAGGGCGTCCCGGTCGAACAGCCGCGACTCGATGGAGCGCAGGTTGGAGCGGGTGCAGGCCGCGCACAGGTAGGTCCAGCCGCGGACCCCTGACTGGATGGTCCAGCCCAGCGGCAACCCCGGCCCGGCGGTGTCGGCGATGGTGGCGCAGTACTGGCAGACCGGCGGCCGCGCCCCGCGCTCTCGCTCCCGTTGTCTGGCCATGGCCCAATTGTGCCGTCGTTGCTCGCTCCGCTGCCAGCGGGCCGCCCGGCCTCCCCTACCCGTTCTCGCCCGGGCTGAGGAGGGCGAGCAGCTCGTCGCCGTACTTGTCCAGCTTGCTCGGGCCGATGCCCTCGACGGCGAGCAGCTCGCCGCGGCTGCGCGGCTGCCGCTCGCTCAGGGCGGCCAGGGTGCGGTCGTTGAAGACCACGTAGGCGGGCACGCCGTCGGCCTCGGCCCGCTTGCGCCGCCAGGCCCGCAGCTGCTCGGCCAGGGGGCCTTCGGCCCGCGCGCTGGCCCGGCCGGTCCGGATCATCCCGCTGGCCACGGCCCGCGGCCGGACCCGCCCGGCGCCCGGCGGGACCAGGTCGTCCAGGAACCGGGACGGCTTGCGGGACTGCTCGCGGCCCGACGCCCCGGCCCGGCGGGCCGCCCAGGACAGCCAGAGGTGGACCCGGGCCCTGGTCAGCCCCACGTACAGCAGCCGCCGCTCCTCGGCCACCTCGGCGGGCGTGCTCGCCTGCCGGATCGGCAGGACCCCCTCCTCGATCGCGGGCAGGAGCACCGCGTCGAACTCCAGCCCCTTGGCCCGGTGGTAGGTGAGCAGGTTGACCCCGCCGCCGGTCCCCTCGGCCTCCTGGGCGGCCCGACGGCCGACCTCCTCCAGGAACAGCGCCATCCCGGCCACCGCCCCGGCGGCGTCCTCCTCGGCGCCGGAACCCTGAGGCTGGGCCTCCAGGCGCTCGGCGATGCCGAGCAGGGTGACCAGGCTGGCGTGCCGCTGCCGGGCCTCCTCGCCGTCGGGCTCCTCGTCGCGGCGGAACCCGAACCGCTCGAACCAGATGGCTTCCAGGGCGTCGACCAGCCCGCCGCCGGCCGACCTGGCCGTGCGCGAGCGGAGCACCCCGATGGCCCGCAGCACCTCGGTCCGGCGGAAGAACAGCTCCCCCCGGACCTGGTAGCGGATGCCGGCGGCGGCCAGCGCCTCCTCGAACGGGGGGATCTGGGCGTTGGTCCGGACCAGCACGGCCACCTCGTCCAGGTCGACCCCGGCTTTGGCCAGGCGGGTGACCTCGGCGACCACCGCGTCGACCTCCCGGGCGGCGTTCTCGAAGGCGGCCACCGTCGGCTCCGGCCCCGGGGGCCGGGTCGCGACCAGCCGCTTGCCCTGGCCGGGGCGGCGGCCCGGAGTCGCGGCCAGCAGCCGGTTGGCCAGAGCCAGCACTTGGGGGCTGGAGCGGTAGTTGTCCTCCAGCCGGGCCACCCGGGCCTCGGGGAAGCGGCGGGCGAAGCCGGTCAGGTACTCGGAGGTGGCCCCGGTGAAGGTGTAGATGGTCTGGTCCTCGTCCCCGACCACGGCCAGGTCGCGCCGCTCCCCCAGCCAGGCCTCGAGCAGCGCCTGCTGGAGCGGGTTGGTGTCCTGGTACTCGTCGACCGAGAACCACCGGTACTGGCCGCGGAACTCCTCGGCCACGTCCTCCCGGCGCTCGAATCCCTCGAGCATGCGGACCAGCATGTCCTCGAAGTCGATCCGCCCGGCCCGCTCCTTGGCCCGCTCGTAGCGCCGGAAGACCCCGGCGAACAGGTCGCCGGGGATGGGCGGGGTGCGGCCCAGCGCCTCGGCGGCCGCCTCATAGCTGGACGGGTCGAGGCGGCGCGCCTTGGCCCATTCCAGCTCGTCGGCCAGGTCCTTGATGGCGGTGAACTTGTAGCCGCCGGGGAGGCTGCGCTGGATCGGGGCCAGCAGCGGGGCCTTGGAGTCGAGGACCTCGGGCAGCCGGGCGTCGGACAGGCGCGGCCAGAAGTAGCGCAGCTGGCGGAAGGCGGCGGCGTGGAACGTCTGGGCCTGGACCCCGGGGAACCCGAGGGCGGCCAGCCGCTCGCGCATCTCGTTGGCCGCCTTGTCGGTGAAGGTCACCACCAGCACGTGTCCCGGGTGCACGGTCCCGGTGGCGATCGCGTAGGCGACCCGCCGCGAGATCACCCGGGTCTTGCCCGTCCCCGCCCCGGCCAGGATGCACAACGGCCCCACGGTCGTCTCGACCGCCTCCCGTTGCGCCGGGTTCAGGTCGTGGGTGAGGAACTTGGGGTGCACGGCTGCCGAGTCTGCCATACGCCCCCGACGGTTCCACCCGGCCGTCCACAGGCCACGGCGGCGCCGACCCGCTAGAGCCAGCCGGGGAGGGGGTTGCTGGCGGGCGTCCGCTCGGCGACACGCTGGGCCTTCCCCATCTCGATGCGGGGGATGGTGCCGCCGGGCAGCACCCTGACCTCGGTGGCCAGCCCGAGGCGTTGGGCCATCGCCGACTCCACCTCGCCGGCCACCCGGTCGCGCTCGGCCGCCTCGGTCTCTTCGCAGATCGCCCAGCCGGCGGCCAGCTCGCAGGCCACCACCAGCTTGGGCATGGTCTCGGTGCGGTCGACGACCAGCAGGTACTGCGGCCCGACGGCCCGCTCGGCGACCAGGACCGCCTCGACCTCGCTCGGGTAGACATTGACACCCCGGATGACCAGCATGTCGTCCCTGCGGCCGGTCACCTTGGCCATCCGGGCCAGGGTCCGGCCACAGACGCAGGGGGACGGGTCGAGGGCGGCGATGTCGCCGGTGCGGTAGCGCAGCACCGGCATGGCCTCCTTGGTGAGGGTGGTGAAGACCAGCTCACCCCGCTCCCCCGGCCCGAGCGGCGCCCCCGTTTCCGGGTCGACCACCTCGACCAGGAAGTGGTCCTCGTTGACGTGCAGGCCGGCCTGGGCCTCCACGCACTCGCAGGCCACCCCGGGCCCGATGATCTCCGAGAGGCCGTAGATGTCGAGGGCCTTCAGCGGCAGCAGGGCCTCGATCTGGGAGCGCATGGCCTCGCTCCAGGGCTCCGCCCCGAAGATCCCCACCCGCAGCGCGACCTCGTCCCGGGCCACGCCGGCCTCGGCCAGCGCCTCTCCCAGCCGGGCGGCGTACGAGGGCGTGCAGCACAGGACCTCGGGCCGCAGGTCGCGGAGCAGGGTGACCTGGCGCTGGGTCTGGCCGCCGGACACCGGCACCAGGGTGCAGCCCATCAGCTCGGCCCCGGCGTGCATGCCGAGGCCACCCGTGAACAGCCCGTAGCCGTAGGCGTTGTGGACCAGGGTGCCCGGGCCCGCGCCGGCGCAGCCGAGGGCGCGGGCGCAGACCTGGGCCCAGAGCTCCAGGTCGGCGCGGGAGTAGGCGACCAGGGTCGGGCGGCCGCCGGTGCCCGACGAGCCGTGGACGCGGAGGACCTGCTCCCTCGGCACGGTCAGGAGACCCCAGGGGTAGTGGTCCCAGAGGTCCTGCTTGGTGGTGAACGGCAGGTCGGCCAGGCCGTCGAGCCCGGCCCGGTCGCCCTGGCCGACGCCGGCGGCGGCCAGGCGGTCGCGGTAGAAGGGGCTGCGCCCGGCCAGGCGGGTGAGCAGGTCGTCCAGGCGCCTGGCCTGGAGGTCGGCCCGCTCGTCGGCCGACATCCGCTCGGCTCGCGGGTCCCAGACGGTGTCCACGATCGACCTCCCCGGCGAGACGGCCCAATCCGGTCCTATCCGGCACGGCCCGACTGTGACCGCGCCCGAGGGGTATCGTGAAGGGCGGCGGGGCGACCCGCCACCACGACCCGGCAACGGCGCTGGGCGGGACCGCCCCTGCCCCAGCGACCGCGAGCGCAGGAGGGCGATGTGGGCGTCTTCGACAGGATGGCCGAGCACGGCCACGAGCAGGTGGTGTTCTGCTTCGACCGGCAGACCGGGATGCGGGCGATCATCGCCATCCACGACACCGCCCTCGGCCCGGCCCGTGGCGGCACCCGGTACAAGACGTACGCCTCCGAGGAGGACGCGCTCGAGGACGCCCTGCGCCTGTCCAAGGGCATGACCTACAAGTTCGCCTTCACCGACCTGCCCCGCGGCGGCGGCAAGGCGGTGCTGCTCAAGCAGGACGGCGCCGCCGACAAGCGGGTGCTGCTGCGGTCCTTCGGGCGGTTCGTGCAGCTGCTCGCCGGCCGCTTCGGCACCGGCCCCGACCTGGGCACCTCGGCCCAGGACATGATCGACATCGCCCGTGAGACCGACTTCGTGTGGGCGATCGACCAGCGGTTCGGGGGCACCGGCGACTCGACCCCCCTGACCGCGCGTGGGGTGTTCGCCGGCATCGGCGCCGCCCTCGACGAGTTCTACGGCACCCCCGACGTGGCCGGGCGCCGGGTGGCCGTGCAGGGCCTCGGCGGGGTCGGCGGGCACCTGGCCGAGCTCCTGGTCGCCAACGGGGCGATCGTGACCGGGTCGGACGTCGACCCGGGACGGGCCAAGGAGCTGGCCGACCGGCTCGACATCACCCTCGAGGACCCCGACGCCCTGTATGACGTCGACTGCGACGTGTTCAGCCCCTGCGCCATCGGCGGGGTCCTGAACGAGTACACCATCCCCCGGCTGCGCTGCCGGATCGTGGCCGGCGGGGCCAACAACCAGCTGGCCACCCCGGATGACGGCCGGCGGCTGCTGGAGCGCGGGATCCTGTACGCCCCCGACTACGTCATCAACTCGGCCGCCCCCTACGCGGTCATCGGTGCCGGTGAGCTGCGCTACTCGCCCGAGCGGCTGGACGTGTCGGTGCAGGGCGTGGCCGAGGCGCTGCGGCTCATCTTCCGCCGGGCCCGGGCCGAGGGCGCGCCCACGGCCGAGGTCGCCGACCGCATCGCCGAGGAGCGGATCGCCTCGGCGGCCCACCTCCGGGCCATGACCCCCGGGACCGGGGCGGTCCCCCGGGCCTGATCCGCTAAACCCTGGCAAACTGCGCGTACCGGCTTCACGAGGAGACGCGCATGGACGACCACGCGGGGCGGATCACCATCATCGCCTCCTCGACGATGGTCCAGCACAGCATCAGGTGCATGATCTGCGGCCGCCCGGTCGACCACCGCGTGGTCTTCATGACCAACGACGCCCGGGTCCTCCACGCCGGCTGCGTCCCCGACCACGTCAAGGTTCCCATGGCCGTCCTCCTCCAGGCCATCCGCCGCCTGGAGCGCATGGTCGACCGGGCCCGCGAGGGGGACAGCGACGAGCCGGAAGCTCAGGAGTCGGGTCCGGGAGCCCCCAGTTGCTGAGCCGGGGTCGTCGGCCGTCGCGTCGGCGCACCGCTCGCCCCCGGAGAGGCGCGGAGGTCGCGGAGCTTCCGACGGGTGCCGAGGCCGCCCGCCGGTGGCTCAGCCGGTCGGGTTGGCGGCGACCCGACCGCCCCTGGGCCCCTCGTCCGCCCCACCCGCGGGCTCGGCGGTGACCTCGGCCGACGGGTCGCGGTTGTCGCGGGACTCGATGATGTCGACGACGTGCCGGACCGCCTCGTCCAAGGGGACGAAGTTGCGCTGGGACCCGTCGCGGAAACGGAACGACACGCTCTGCTGGGCGACGTCCTTCTCCCCGGCCAGCAGCATGAACGGGACCTTGGCCCGCTGGGCCTCGCGGATCTTGCGCTGCATGCGGTCGTCGGAGGCGTAGACCTCGACCCGGACCCCCTCGCTGCGCAGGCGCTCGGCCAGCTCCTCGAGATACGGCACCTGGTCGGCCGAGATGGGGATGGCCGCCACCTGGACCGGGGCCAGCCAGGCCGGGAAGGCGCCGGCGTAGTGCTCCACCAGGATCCCGAAGAACCGCTCGATCGAACCGAACAGCGCCCGGTGGACCATGATCGGCCGCTGCCTGGTCCCGTCGGAGGCCTGGTACTCGAGCTTGAACCGCTGGGGGAGCTGGAAGTCGACCTGGATGGTGGACAGCTGCCAGGTCCTCCCGATGGCGTCGCGCCCCTGGACCGAGATCTTGGGGCCGTAGAAGGCGGCGCCGCCCTCGTCGGGCACGTAGTCCAGGCCCTCGGCGTCCATGGCCCGGCGCAGCGCCTCGGTGGCGTCGGCCCACTCCTCCTCTGAGCCGACGAACTTGTCCTTCTCGTCGTCGCGGGTCGACAGCTCGAGGTAGAAATCGCTGAGCCCGAAGTCGGCGAGCAGGTCGAGCACGAACCGGAGCAGCTTCCGCAGCTCCCCCTCGAGCTGCTCGGGGGTGCAGAAGATGTGGGCGTCGTCCATGGTCAGGCCGCGGACGCGGGTCAGGCCGTGCAGGACCCCCGACTTCTCGTACCGGTACACCGTGCCGAACTCGAACAGCGGCATGGGCAGCTCCCGGTAGCTGCGGCCGCGCGAGCGGTAGATGAGGATGTGGAAGGGGCAGTTCATGGGCTTCACGTAGTAGCGGGTGCCGTCGCCCTCCATCGGCGGGTACATGTTCTCGGCGTACCAGCCGAGGTGCCCGGACTCCTGGAACAGGGCCTCCTTGGTGACGTGGGGCGAGTTCACGAACAGGTACCCGGCCTCCTCGTGCCGTTGGCGCGAGTACTCCTCCATCACCCGGCGGACGGTGCTGCCCTTGGGGTGGAAGACGGCCAGGCCGGAGCCGATCTCGTCCGGGAACGAGAACAGGTCCAGCTCGACCCCGAGCCGGCGGTGGTCCCGCTTCTCGACCTCCTGGAGCAGGTGGAGGTGCTGGGCCAGGGCGTCCTTGGACTCCCAGGCGGTGCCGTAGATCCGCTGGAGCTGCCGGTTCTTCTCACTCCCCCGCCAGTACGCGCCCGCCGAGCGCAGCAGCTTGAAGGCGGGGATGGCCCGGGTGGACGGGACGTGCGGGCCGCGGCAGAGGTCGCGCCAGCGGCGGTCGCCGGTCCTCGGGTCGAGGTTGTCGTAGATGGTGAGGGGTCCGTCCCCGACCTCCACGGCCTCCTCGTCGCTGGCCCGGCTGCGCTGGTCGATGATCTCGAGCTTGTAGGGCTCGGCCTTCAGCTCGTCGCGGGCCTCGTCGTCGCTGACCACCCGCCGGGCGAAGCGCTGCCCCTCCTTGACGATCTGGCGCATGCGCCGGTCGATCCGGTCCAGGTCCTCGGGGCGGAACGGCTGCTCGACGTCGAAGTCGTAGTAGAAGCCGTTCTCGATCGGCGGCCCGATGCCCAGCTTCGCCTCCGGGAACAGGTCCTGGACAGCCTGGGCGAGGACGTGCGCGGTCGAATGCCGCATGATCATCCGGCCGTCGTCGCTGGCCAGGACCACCGGCTCGACCTCGTCGCCCTCCTCGACGACATGACTGAGGTCCCTGAGCACCCCGTTGACCCGGGCGGCAACCACGGCGTTTCCCCGGTCCTGGCCCCCGTCCCGGTCCAGCAGGTCCCCGGCGGTCGTGCCCGTGCCCACCGCCCGCTCGTCCCCATCGACTTGGACGGCGATGCGCGGATCGGACATCTCTTGCTCCTGATCGGGCCGGGTACTGGTCGGTCCGAATGCTAGCGAGCCGCGGCATCCGGCCGCTATGGACTTTCCACAGACCCGGAGCCTCCTTGCCTTACCCGAACACACGTTCTAGGGTGAGCACGTGAAGACCTTCACCGACCTGCGGGGCCAGTCCCGGCCCAGCAGCGATCTCCCCCTCTTCGACGCCCCGGCAACGGTGCGGACCTTCGACAGCCCCGAGTTCCGCGACATCACCTTCTACGAGGTCGAAGCCAAGTCAATCCTCAACCGGGTCCCCGCCCCCAACCTGCCGTTCGAGTGGACGATCAATGTGTACAGAGGATGCTCTCACTCATGTGTCTACTGCTTCGCCCGGCCCAGCCACAAGTACCTGAACTTCGACGCCGGGCAGGACTTCGAGCGGCGGATCGTCGTGAAGGTGAATGCGCCCGAGGTCCTGCGGCGGGAGCTGCGGAGGAAGAGCTGGACCGGGGCACATGTGGCGATGGGGACCAACACCGACCCGTATCAGCGGTGTGAGGGGCGGTACCGGCTGACGCGCGGGGTGCTGGAGGTGCTGCGGGACTACGCCAACCCGTGCTCGGTGCTGACCAAGTCGCCGCTGCTGCTGCGGGACCTGGACCTGTTCGTGGAGCTGGCGGAGACGGCCGGGTTCTCGGCCAACCTGTCCATCGGGACGCTGGACGAGGAGGTGTGGCGGCGGAGCGAGCCGGGGACGCCGCACCCCAAGGCCCGCATGGCGGCGGTCAAGCAGCTGGTGGCGGCCGGCATCCCGTGCGGGATCCTGATGGCGCCGATCCTGCCCGGGATCTCGGACTCGCCCGAGCAGCTCCGGGCGGTGGTCCGGGCGGCCGCCGACGCCGGGGCCAGCCACCTCACCCCGCTCACCCTCCACCTCCGCCCCGGGGTCAAGGAGGAGTTCCTGCCCTGGCTGGAGGAGACCTACCCCGAGCTGGTTCCAGACTACGGCCGCCTCTACCGGGGCTCGAACGCTTCCAAGCCGGTCCGCGAGGAGATCGCCAACCGGGTCCATACGGAGAAGCGCCGCTACCAGGTGTTCGCCGCGTCGACCACCTCAGGCGGTGGCCGCCGCGTTCCCGAACCCCCGCGTCGGGACCGTTCGCCTCGGGGCATCCCGTCTCCTGGCGCCGCTTCTCCGGGTACGCCGCCTCGGGACACCCCGCCTCGGGACTCCCCAGCGGGGGCCTCGGAGTCCGCGACGCAGCTCTCCCTGACCCTCGGCTGAGCACCACGAATCGCGCCGGGGGGGCCGGGGCCGGGCGCCTCCATCCAGGCGGCTGCGGGCTGGGGCGACGGGCCCAGTTGGCGGCGGCCGAGGGATCACGGCGCCCGAACGATCGCGGGCCCGAAGGATCGCGGCGCCCGTTGACCGGTCCATGGCCGGCTCGGGCGGCGGTTCGCGGGGGTGTGGAACGATCGGACCATGACGGTGCCGCTCGATCTGCTCCTGCCGTTCCTGGTGGCGTCGGTGCTGGTGACGGTGATTCCGGGGGCGGACATGGCGCTGGTGACCCGGCAGGTGCTTGTCGGGGGGACCGGGCTGGCGCAGCGGACGGTCTTTGGGAACCTCACGGGGCTGCTCGTTCATGGGGTGGCGCTGGCTGCCGGGTTGTCGGCGTTGCTGGTGGCGTCGGCGGTCGCCTACAGCACCGTGAAGCTTGCCGGGGCTGTCTACCTCCTCTATCTCGGGGTGGAGGCGCTGCGGGCCTCCGGGCGCCCAGCGGCGGACGCGGTCGAGACGGGCATCGCCGTGCCGCGGCGGGCGTTCCTGGCCGGGGTGATCAGCACGGTGCTCAATCCCAAGCCGGCGCTGTTCTTCCTGACGTTCCTGCCGCAGTTCGTCGACCGGGAACGGGCGGTGCTGCCGCAGACGCTGACCCTGGTCGCCATCCACGTGGTGGTCGGGCTCATCTGGCTGTCGGCCTACGCCCACCTCGTCCACCGGGCGCGCGGGCTGCTCACCGGGCCGCGGGTCAAGGCGTGGCTGGAGCGGACGACCGGCGCGGTGCTCATCGCCCTCGGCCTCCGGGTCGCGGTCGAACGGCGCTGAGGGCCCGCTTCGGGTCCGGGTCGTGGACGGCGGCGCTGAGGGCCCGCCCTCGGACCGCAATACGGCCCGGCCCTGGGACTCGACATGGCCCCCGCCCTCACGCCGGGCGCCGCGACCGACCGCCCAGGGGTCCAGGGCGAGCCGGTGCCGTGTGTGGAAATGCGTTGCGTGGGTCGCCGGGGCCGATGGAGGATGGTGGGCTGTTGCCGCGGCGTCCCGCGGTGTCGTCAATCCCCTCCTGAGGCTGGTGGTGAGCTCGCTGGAGCCGTTACCCGACGACGAGCTGGTGGCCGAGCGGCAGATGCTGGAGTACGCCCGGCGGTGCCTGGCCGCGATGCGGCGCAGGACGAGGTCGCTGCGGGCCACCGGGGCCGACCCGTATGCGGCGGAGTCGGTCGAGTGGCGGCTGCGGCAGCGGGTCGCCTCGCTGAGTGATGACGGGCGGACCGGCCTGTTCTTCGGGCGGCTGGACTACGACGCCAGCGCCGACCCGCCGGAGGCGCACTTCTACGTCGGGCGCCGTCACGTCAGCGACGCCGACGGCGACCCGGTGGTCATCGACTGGCGGGCCGGCCTCGCCCATCCCTTCTACCGGGCCAGCCCGACCCGCCGCTACGGCGTCCGGGCCCGGCGCCGCTTCGGGTACCGGGGCGGCACCCTGACCTCGATCCAGGACGAGGTCCTCGACCTGCTGGACGAGGCCGAGGCGCTGGCCGCCGCCGACCGGGTGCTCGTGGCCGAGATCGAGCGGCCCCGCATCGGCCCCATGCGCGACATCGTCGCCACCATCCAGCCCGAGCAGGACGACCTGATCCGGGCGCCGCTGGCCGAGACGCTCTGCATCCAGGGCGGGCCGGGGACGGGCAAGACCGCGGTCGGCCTGCACCGGGCCGCGTTCCTGCTCTACGAGCACCGGGACCGCCTGGCCAGGGACGGGGTCCTTGTGGTCGGGCCGGGTCCGGCCTATCTGGCCTTCATCCGCGACGTGCTGCCCGGGCTCGGCGAGGTCGACGTCGCCCAGCGCTCGATCGAGGACCTGGTCGCCGAGGTCGCGGTCACCGGCAGCGACAGCCCGGAGGCGGCCGCGGTCAAGGCCGACACCCGCATGGCCGCGGTCGTGCGCCGCGCCGCCTTCCTGCAGGTGCGGCCGCCCGCCCTGCCCCTCGAGGTCCGCTGGGGGCACCGGGTGATTCGCCTTTCGGCCAGGATGCTGCGCCAGCAGGTTGACGAGCTGGTCGCCGACGTCGACCTCCGCTACCAGGTCGGCCGGGATCACCTGCGGGACTGGCTGGTCGAGCGCTGCCTTCGCCACCTGGAGCACACCGAGGGCCTGAGCGCCCTGGACGACCCGGCCGCGGTCCAGCGCCGCCTGGGCGCCCGACCCGAGGTCCGGGGCTTCCTGAAGCGCACGTGGCCGGTGGTCGACCCCGTCCGGCTGGTGTTCCGGCTGCTCACCGACCGGCCGTTCCTGGTCGAGGCGGCCGACGGCGTCCTCACCGAGGAGGAGCAGGAGCTGCTCCTGTGGGAAGAGCGACCCCGGAGCGTCAAGGCGGCGGCCTGGGTCCAGGCGCTGGAGGAGGCCCTGGCCGAGGACGGGTCGGTCGGGCTGGTCGTGGCCGACCCGGCCGTCCCCGCCGCCAGGGCCGAGCTGACCGGCCGGGGGGTCGAGTTCCGGGAGGTGGACCGGTTCGACACCGGCACCAGGCTGGCCCTGGTCCCCGCCTCGGCGGTCAAGGGGCTGGAGTTCGACCAGGTCGTGCTCGTCGAGCCGGCCGAGATCGCCGACCCTGCCCTCGGGCCGGCCGGGTTGCGGCGGCTCTACACCGCGCTCACCCGGGCCGTGCTCGGGCTCACGATCGTCCACACCAGGCCGCTTCCCGCGGCCCTCGGGTCCTCGGTGGGCTGACCACCGGCGCCCGCCTTGGGTCGCCGGTCAGCGGCCCTCGTACTTGTCGGGCAGGAGCACGTTGATCACGAACGTCACCACGCTGATCACCAGGGCCCCGAGCAGCGCCGACCAGAACCCGTCGACCTCGAAGGCGAGGTCGAACTGGTCCCCGATCCAGGCCGTGAGCAGCAGCATCAGGGCGTTCACGACGAAGGTGAACAGCCCGAGGGTGAGGATGAACAACGGGATGGAGATCAGTCGCACGATCGGTCGGACGATGGCGTTGACCAGCCCGAAGATGACCGCCACGGCGAGCAGGGTGAGAACCCGTTCGCTGGTCGTCCCGGGCCCGACCGAGATCCCCTCGATCAGCCACGCCGCCGCAGCCAGCGCCACCGCCCCGGCCAGGAGTCGCACGATCAACCGCATCGGACACCTCCATCCCAGATAATCGGTCCAGGCAGAACAGGGGCGACCATACCAAGCTCCCTTTCCCGGGTCGCCATGGACGACCACCGGGCTCGTCTCGACGGAATGAGCCTTCAGCCCTGTTGGAACGCGGCGATCCCCGCCTGCCAGGCGGTGTCCAGGTCGGCGTCTGGTGGGAACCGGTGGTCGAGCTCGAGCATCACCATGCCGTGGGCGAACGCCCATACCGCTCGGGCGCGGGCTTGGCTGCCAGCCGCCCGCAGGAGCGGGGCGGCGGTTCGCTCCTCGAGGCCTGGGGGCAGGTGCTCTCGCGGAAGCGGCCCGTTGTTCATCAGCCGGTAGAGATGCGGATGCTCGAGTGCGAACCGGCGATACGCCGTCGCCAACGCCGACAACGCCGCATCAGCACCGTTCCCAGCCGCTTCACCGGCGACCGTTCCAACTCCCTTGCCAGCCGCCTCACCGGCGACCATTCCCATCCCGCCTCCCGCACCCGTGCCAGAACCCTCGCCTCCTTCGCTGGGTTCCCTCCCAGCATCTTCGCCCGTTCGCTGGCCCCGGCGGTGGTCGGCACCCTCGACCGCCTTCTCGAACGCGGCTGCGGCTTCCTCCAGGCCGGTGGCGATGATGGCGGCTTCGAGGGCGGCCTTGTCGGGGAGGTGCTTGTAGAGGGAGGGGGCGCGGATCCCGACGCGGTCGGCCAGGCGGCGCATGGTGAGGGCCCCGGGGCCTTCCTCCTCCAGGAGCTGGCGGCCGGCCGCCACCAGCTCCCTCCCCCGGGCGGATGTGGTGACTGAGCCCGACCCTGTCATGAACGGGTGGAGGTTGGCTGCTCGACCCGGGCCCTGAGAGCCTGGTTCATGTGGTGGAAGGAGGCCAGGGTCGGCTTGGCGATCATGGCCAGGAGGAGCGGGGCGAGCAGGCCTCGGAACTCCTCCTGCTGGATCAGGCGGACCCGGCCCGGGCCGGTGGGCTGGATGGTGAAGCTGTGCTCGCCGTCGAACAGGCCCGGCATCAGGAGCCGGCCGAGCCAGCGCAGCTTGCGGCCCGGGTCCGCCTCCAGCACCTGGGGACGGAACGTCATCGTCCGGTCGTCGAGGTGCATGTCCAGCTCGAGGCGGTGGCCGGGCAGGGCCGTGCCGGAGGCCTGGACGATGAACGGGTTCCAGTCGCGGTAGGCGGCGAAGTCGGTGAGGACCTCCCACACCTGTTCGGCTGAGGCCTGGATCTCGATCTCGGCTTGGAGCGTCCTGCTCATGGCCTTCCCCTTCCCCTTCTTAGCTAACGATGTTAGCCAGAGTAGGCGAACATTGTTAGCCTGTCAACTGCCTGGGAAACCACAGGTCGGGGCAGGCGAACCGGCCTTGAGGGGTGGAGCCAGGCGTCGATACCTGGTTGTGGCGGACGAGATCCTGGGCGGTGAGGAGCTCGAGCGCCTCCGGGAAGCTGGTGCCGAGGCCGACGACGCGGTGGTCGAGC
>DATABK010000800.1:0-3885 GCA_036259695.1 Actinomycetes bacterium
GGCGGCCGGTGCCGGGCGCGGGCGCCGGCCCTCCGGATGCGGCGACCCGCTCACCGCTCCGCCGATGTCGGCTCGCCGATCGCCGGGACCACCTCGACATCGCCGGCCGACCCACACCACCGGCAGCGGACCTCCTCGGCCTGGACGGCCAGGTCGCGCTCGTCCTCCACGTGCAGCTCGCCGGCGACGGTGTAGTGCCAGAAGCCGCTCGTGCGCCGCGTGGTGACCACGTCGAAGCGGGTCAGGTTGCCGCAGGCGGCGCAGCGCAGGCGTTCGCCTGGGCCGGGAAGGTGGTCGAGCACGCGTCCTCCTGGGCCAGCCTGGACAAGGTTGGCCCCAAGGGTAACCGGGGCGGGGGACGAAGGGTCGTATTCATCGGTTAGTTGTTTACGACCCCTCCTAGGTAGGATGCTTGCCCTGTGGGAAAGACTGCCTTCACCTTCCCTGGCCAGGGACGGATCGCCAAGAACAGCGGCGCCCCGTGGGCCGACGACCCGGCCGGGTGGCCGTTCGTCCGGGCGTCCGAGATCCTCGGCTGGGACGTGATCGAGGTCCTGGAGTCCGGCGACGCGGCCCTGTCCGACACCCGCAAGGCCCAGCCGTCGATCTACGTCCACTCGGCCGCCTGCCACCTCCTGGCCCGCGAGGAGGGGCTGCGGCCCGACCTGGTCGCCGGCCACTCCCTGGGCGAGTACGCCGCCCTGTTCGCGGCCGGCGGGGTCAGCTTCGAGCAGGGCCTCGAGCTGGTCGTCCGCCGGGCCGAGCTGGCCCACCAGGCCGGCGGCACCGGGGTGATGCGGGTCGTCCTCGGCCTGCCCGACAAGACCGTCGGCCAGCTCTGCCGCACCGTGCGACGCCAGGTCGGCAAGGTCTTCCTGGCCAACTCCAACGCCCCCGGCCAGGTGGTCATCTCGGGTGAGTCCGAGGCGGTCGAGGAGACGGCTCGCCGCGCCCTGGCCGCCGGCGCCAAGCGGGTCCTGGCCCTGCCGATCGGGGGCGGGTTCCACACCCCGCTGATGAACGCGGCCAAGCGCCCCTTCAAGGAGGCCCTGGACCGGATCGACCTGGCCCGCCTCGAGGTCCCGCTGGTCTCCAACGCCAAGGCCAGAGTGGTCCGCAGCGGCCGCCAGGCCGGCCGCCTCCTGGCCCGCCAGCTCACCAACCCCGTCCACTGGACCAGCTGCGTCGAACGCCTCCGCGACCTCGGCACCACCAACTACGTCGAACTCGGCCCCGGCAAGGTCCTCGAAGGCCTGATCCGCCGCATCGACCCCCGCGCCGTGGTCGCCATCGCCGCCACCCCCGACGAGGTTCGCGCTCTGGCCGAATCCGCCCGCGCCTGACCTCCACCCCTTGTTCCTGGGACGCCTGAACGGGAGGGTAGCCCACCAGGGAGTCGGCCGCCTTCGGTCATCCACAGCCCCCCTCCGCCCCACGGGCCCCGCTGCGGCCCAAAGTCGAGCCGAACCGCTTCCGCGTCCCGTTTGTCCCCCTGCCGCGGCGGCCCCCCTTTCGCTTACGATTGCGATCACCGCGGCCCCCGCGGTGGGCCGACAGGTAGGAGGTGCGCGGTGGGAGCGCACGAGCTGGTCGAAGCCGGTCGCCAGCACGTGGCCACCGGCAGGATCCGCGAGGCGATGGCCTGCTTCAAGCGCGCCGCCGACGACCCCGAGCGTGGTGCCGAAGCCCTCAGCCTGCTCGCCGCCGCCTACCTGCTGCCCGGGTCGCTCGCCCCCGAGCTGGCCCTCGCCCACGCCCACCGCGCGGCCAGCCACCCGGCCGCCGGTGGTGAGCATCTGGCCCGCTGCGCCGCCGTGGCCCTGACCGCCGGCGACCCGTCGCTGGCCGAGGAGCTCGCCGGACGGGCCGGCCGGGCCGGTGGCGGCGAGGCCCTGGCCATCCGGGCCACCGCCCTGCTGCGCCTCGGCGACCTGGCCCGGGTGCGGGCTCTGCTGGCCGGGCTGGAGCGGGCCTCGGGCCCGGCGGTGTTCTGGCGCCGCCTGGTGGTGGAGGCGTCGGCGGCCGGCCGGATGGACGTCGCCCTCGCCGCCCGCCGGGCCATGCGCCGCGGTGGGCTCCCGGCCCCGGCCCTGCCCGACGTGGTCGTCCGGACCGCGGCCGCGCCGCTGTTCTTCGCCTGCCTGGCCGCCGCCACCGTGCTGTCGGTCGCCGTGCCCGAACCACTGGCCGAGCTGCTGGCCCTCGGGTTCCTGGCCCTCGGCCTGGCCATGGCCGTGCTCGCCCGCCGCGGCTGAGCCGCGCTCGGCGCCGTTGTCCCCAAGGACGCGCCTGGTGCTTGACCTCGAACACCTGTTCGTCTAGCGTCTGGCTTCGACAGCCCAGAGCGGACGAAGGGAACCGCCGGGATGCCCGCCGCATCCGTCGCCATCCAGGGTCGCCTCGACGACCTTGGGACCCCGCTGCTCGACGTCGAGTTCGTCGTCCTCGACCTCGAGACCACCGGCGGGTCCCCGGCCAACGACCGGATCACCGAGGTCGGCGCGGTCAAGGTCCGCGGCGGCGAGGTCCTCGGCACCTTCCACACCCTGGTCAACCCCGAGGTCGACATCCCGCCACTGATCAGCGCCCTGACCGGCATCACCAACGGGATGGTGGCCGACGCCGAGCCGATCGAGGTCGTGCTCCCCTGCCTGCTCGAGTTCCTCGGCGGCGCCGTCCTGGTCGCCCACAACGCCTCCTTCGACCGGCGCTTCATCCAGGCCAACCTGGAGCGGCACGGCTACCAGCGCATGGCCAACCGGGTCGTGTGCACCGCCCGGCTGGCCCGCAAGCTGCTCCCCCGCGACGAGGTCCCCAACGTCCGCCTGGCCACCCTGGCCACCTACCTCGGGGCCACCGTGACGCCCTGCCACCGGGCCCTCACCGACGCCAGGGCGACCGTCGACGTGTTCCACAGCCTGCTGGAGCAGGCCGGCTCCTACGGCGTGCTCGCCCTCGAGGACCTGATCGAGTTCCCCTCGGCCCGCGCCGGGGCCAGCTTCAAGAAGGTCCATCTGGCCGACCACCTCCCCCGCTGCCCCGGGGTCTACCTGTTCCGCGACGCCGCCGGCCGGGTCCTGTACGTGGGCAAGGCCAAGGACCTCCGGACCCGGGTCCGCAGCTATTTCTCGGGCGACGGGCGGGTCAAGATCGCGGACCTGCTGCGGGAGCTGGCGGCCATCGACCACCAGCCGTGCGCGACCGAGCTCGAGGCCAGCGTCCGCGAGGTCCGGCTGATCCAGCACCACCGCCCTCGCTACAACCGCCGCAGCCGCAACCCCGAGCGCTACTGCTACCTCAAGCTGACCCGCGAGCGGTTCCCGCGCCTGTCGCTGGTCCGCCGGGTCCAGCCCGACGGCGCCCGCTACCTCGGGCCGTTCGGCTCGGCCGCCCAGGCCGAGCTGGTCAAGGCGGCGATCGAGGATGCCCTGCCGCTGCGCCGCTGCACCATGCGCATCGGGGCGCGCGGCGGCGGGTCGGCCTGCGCCCTGCTGGAGCTGGGCCGCTGCCTCGGACCCTGCACCGGCGCGGTCGGCCAGGAGGGCTACGCCGCCCTGGTCGCCACCCTGGAGGCGGCGCTCGACGGCGACCCCGAGCCCGTGCTCGGCCCGCTGCGCCGGCGCATGGCCGGCTACGCGGCCGAGCAGCGCTACGAGCAGGCGGCCGGCGCCCGGGACCGGCTGGAGGCCCTGACCCGCGCCCTGGCCGAGGCGCGCCGGGCGGCCGCCCTGGCCGGCGCCGAGGAGATCGTCCTCGCCCGCCCTCATCGCGACGGGCGGGAGGTGACCGTGGTCCGCCGCGGTCAGCTGGCCGCCGTCGGCCTGGTCGCCGCCGGTGACCAGCCGGGGGTCGAGCGCCTGCTCGCGCTGGCCGCGCCGCCGGAGC
>DATABK010000801.1:0-9573 GCA_036259695.1 Actinomycetes bacterium
AAGGCCGCGAGTGCGCTACGACAGGACCGGGCCGGGCCCGCCGCCGCCGTCAGTGGTCGCGAAGGTGCCCTCGGGACCTGCCGGTGGGGGCAGGTCGAGGGGCGGACCCGGGACCCGCTTGCCCGGAACGCCGTTCACCGACTCGGTCGAGTAGGCGAAGGTCAGCATCGCGAACGCGATCAGGTCGCTGTTGACCTCGAG
Organism: Actinomycetes bacterium; assembly: GCA_036259695.1. Classification (GTDB taxonomy): domain Bacteria; phylum Actinomycetota; class CALGFH01; order CALGFH01; family CALGFH01; genus CALGFH01. Next base: position 202 of record DATABK010000801.1, read on the forward strand.
CGCGTGCAGATCGACGTTGTCGTAGGTGTCGCAGGCCTGGTGGTAGCAGGGGTCGAACTGCTCGCCGGCCTCGCCGCCCCAGATGGCCTCCTGCTCCTCGGTCTTGACCTCCTCCGCGCCGGTGAAGAGGCCACCGGACGGGATGCCGTTCTCGATGAATGCCTGGTAGTCACTGCGACCGGAGAACTCGGTGTCGTCGTACGGCTCACCGATCAAGGTGTAGTACGACTCGTACAGGTCCTCGATCGCCGTCGAGCCCTCCGGGATCGGCACGCCCTCCGGAGCCGGGAAGGTGGACTGGTCGGCGTCGTACACCATGAAGATGTAGTTGGGCGAGCCCACCATGTCGTAGTTCATGTACAGGGCGATCCGGTCCCGCTCGGCCTGGGACAGCCCGGTCACGTAGTCCTCCGAGCCGAGCAGCCCGATCTCCTCGGCCGCCCACCAGGCGAACCGCAGGGTGTTCTCCGGCCTCAGCTTCGCCATCATCAGGGCCGTCTCGAGGAGGGCGGCCGAGCCGGAGCCGTTGTCATTGATCCCCGGCCCCTCGATGACGCTGTCGAGGTGGGCGCCGGCCATGACGACGTTGTCCTCGTTCTTGCCCGGGAGCTCGGCGATCACGTTGTAGTCGGTGCGGATCTCGGGCGGGACCACCTCGACGAAGGCGGTGGAGCCGGGGGCGGCCAGCGCCACGCCGGCGGCGAAGCTCGCGCCCACCACGGGGATGTCGTGGCTGACCGGGGTGCCGTCGGTCAGGATCGATGCGTCCCCGACGAACAGGGCTTCGCGGTCCGGCGTGTTGCCCTGGTTGAAGATGATGACGGCCTCGGCGCCGGCGTTCTCCGCGTTCAACGCCTTGTCCCCGAAGTTGCACCCGCCCCGCTGGATCAGCGCGATGTCGGTGGGTCCGCTGAAGTCGAGGCCGGCGAAGTCCGCCGCCTCGCACCCGCTGGTCGAGGCCCGGTCACCGGTGAGGTTGATGTCGACCGGGATCACCTGGCCCTGGACCGTCCCCGAGCCGCTGCCGGTGAAGACGCCGGTCTCGTAGGTCGCCTCGACCGGCGTGAGCTGACGCAGCTCGGCCGGGAAGTTGAACTCGAACTCGACCGGGTCGAGCGTCACGTCGTAGCCGGCGTCCTTCAGCAGACGGGCGACGTACTCGGCGCTCTCGTCGTAGCCCTCGGTGCCCGCGGCCCGGGTGCCTGGGTAGAACGGGTCGTCGTTGTTGTCGGCGATCTCCTGCAACGCCGCCTGGTGCTCCCGCACGCCCTCCAGGGTCACGCACTCGAGAAGCTTGCGGTAGGTGTTGTTGGTCTGGCGGTCGCACGCATCGGCCGGGGCGGCGAGCGCGGCCGGCACCGGCAGCAGGAGCGCCGCCAGTAGGGCGAGGACAGCCAGTTGCACGACGCGGATGGACATCCGCCTCGATGACCCGGACCGGTTCGTCATCTAGGACCCCCTTGTCCCGCCGGGCGACCGGCTCGACCCGGACGCCTCACGACCCGGGCACCGTATACCAAGTGCCTCGTAAGGTCACTAGTCTGACAAGACCTCAAAAGGTGATATTCTCACTCGCTCGGGCGACTCCACGGACGGCCATGGCCGACTCCGTGGCTCACCGCTTCCTCTCGTGCCCGCATTTCCGCTACCCTTCTCCGCGCCTGCCCGAGTGGAGAAATTGGCATACTCAATGGATTCAAAATCCATCGCCCGCAAGGGCTTGCGGGTTCGAGTCCCGCCTCGGGCACCCATGCCGCGAACCTAGCTCGGCCCGAACTGCTGTTCGAGTAGCCATGCCACCCCTGTGGACAACGCCCGACGGATCGTGGGTGGGCGCCGCTACGATGCCCTTCCCCTTGGAGATCCATCGGAGGTCCGACGCATGCGCTACCCGCCCGCACGACGGCTCGACCTGGTTGAGGAGCTGCACGGCTTCCGGGTCGCCGACCCCTACCGGTGGCTGGAGGACGCCGAGGCCGACGAGACCGAGGCGTGGAGCAAGGCCCAGGACGAGCTGCTGGCCGAGTGGATGGAGGGCCGGCCCGGGCGGGAGGCGGTACGGGAGCGGCTGGAGCGGCTGCTCGGAGCCGGGCTGGTGTCGGTGCCGGTGCTCCGGGGCGACCGGGCGTTCTTCGAGCGGCGCCGCGGCGACCAGCAGCACCCGGTGCTGCTGGTCCGGGAGGCCGACGGGACCGAGCGGGCCCTGATCGACCCGAGCGCCCTGGCCGAGGACGACACCATCACCCTGGACGGCTGGGTCCCGTCGCCGGAGGGCGAGCGGCTCGCCTACTTCCTGTCCCAGGGCGGCGACGAGGAGGCGTCGCTGTTCATCATGGACGTGGCCAGCGGCGAGACGATCGAGGGCCCGATCGACCGGACCCGCTACTGCCCCCTGGCCTGGCTGCCCGGCGGCGACACCTACTACTACGGGCGCCGGCTCCCCGCCGACGCCGTCCCCGAGGGCGAGGCCGCCTTCCACCGGCGGATCTGGCGCCACCGGGTCGGGACCGATCCCGACCGCGACCAGCTGGTGTTCGGCGAGGGCCGGGAGAAGACCGAGTACCACTCGCTGCGGGTGTCCCTCGACGGCCGCTGGCTGCTGGTCGGGGCGGCGGCCGGGACCGCGCCCCGCAACGACCTGTACATCGCCGACCTGGCCGGCGACGGGACCCTGCGGCCGATCCAGGAGGGGATCGACGCCGAGACCGACGGCCGGGTCGGGACCGACGGCCGCCTGTACCTGCACACCAACCTGGACGCGCCCCGGTTCCGGATCGCGGTCGCCGACCCGGCCCGGCCCGAACCGGCGGCCTGGCGCGACCTGGTGCCCGAGTCCGAGGACGTGCTCGCGGGGTTCGCGCTGACCGACGACGCCCTGGTGGCGGCGTCCAGCCGCCACGCCGTCGGCCGGGTGACGGTGCACGACCGGCAGACGGGTGCCCTGCGGGCCGAGGTCGAGCTGCCGGGACCGGGGTCGGTGCTCGGCGTGTCGGCCCGCCCCGAGGGCGGCGACGAGGTCTACCTCGGCTACACCGACTTCACCACCCCGCCCCGCGTGTACCGCTACCAGGTCGGCGAGGCCAAGCTGGAGCTGTGGATGGACGCCCCCGGCCAGGTCGACCTGCAGGAGCGGGTGACCGCCCGGCAGGAGACCTACCGCTCCAAGGACGGCACCGAGGTCCGCCTGTTCCTCCTGCACCGCGACGGGCTGACCCCGGACGGGGCCCGGCCGACGATCCTGTACGGCTACGGCGGGTTCAACATCTCCCTGACCCCGGCCTGGAGCGCGGTCACGGCCGCCTGGGGCGAGCGGGGCGGGGTCTACGCGATCGCCAACCTCCGCGGCGGCAGCGAGGAGGGCGAGGCCTGGCACCGCGATGGGATGCGGGCCAACAAGCAGAACGTGTTCGACGACTTCGTCGCCGCCGCCGAGCACCTGATCGCCAGCGGCTGGACGTCGCCGGAACGGCTGGCCATCGCCGGCGGCTCCAACGGCGGGCTGCTGGTCGGGGCCGCGCTGACCCAGCGGCCGGAGCTGTTTTCGGCCGTGGCCTGCAGCGCTCCCCTGCTCGACATGGTCCGCTACGAGCGCTTCGGCCTGGGCGAGACCTGGAACGACGAGTACGGGCGGGCCGACGACCCGACCGAGCTGGGCTGGCTGGTTGGCTACTCCCCGTACCACAGGGTCGTCGACGGGACGGCCTACCCGGCGGTGCTGTTCACCGTCTTCGACTCCGACACCCGGGTGGACCCGCTGCACGCCCGCAAGCTGTGCGCCGCCCTCCAGGCCGCGACCGCCTCGGACCGGCCGATCCTGCTCCGCCGCGAACGCCAGGCCGGCCACGGCGCCCGCTCGGTCCGCCGCACGGTCGAGCTCAACGCCGACATCCTCACCTTCCTGGCCGCCCAGGTGGGCCTGGAGCTGGGACCCGGGACCTAGCCTCGGGCCGTGTGGACGGCGGTGGCGAGCTCGTCGGTGAGCTGGCGGAGGGCGGGGAGGCCCCCTTGGGCGAGGGAGCGGACCAGGGCGGTGCCGACGATGGCGCCGTCGGCGAAGCGGGCGACGGCGGCGGCCTGGTCGGGGTTGGAGACGCCGATGCCGGCGCAGACGGGGAGGCCGGTGTGGGCCCGGACCCGGCCGACCAGGTCCTCGATCCCGGCGGCGAGGGAGGCGCGCAGGCCGGTCACGCCGAGTGACGCCTGGGCGTAGACGAAGCCCCGTCCGGCGTCGGCGATCGCGGCCAGGCGGGCGTCGGTCGAGGTCGGGGCGGCCAGGAACACCGGGGCGATCCCGGCGGCGCCGGCCGCCTCCAGCCACTCCCCGGCCTCCTCGGGCGGCAGGTCGGGCACGACCGCCCCGCAGGCCCCGGCGGCGGCCAGCTCGACCGCGAACCGCTTGGGGCCGCGGTGGGCGACCAGGTTGTAGTAGACGAGCAGGACCACCGGGGTGTCGACGCTGGCGGTGAGCTCGTTGACCAGGCCGAGGACGTCGTCCAGCCGGGTCCCGGCCTCCAGGGCGGCGGTGACGGCCCGCTGGATGACCGGCCCGTCGATCAGCGGGTCGGAGTAGGGCGGGCCGACCTCGAGCACGTCGGCCCCGGCCTCGGCCATGGCCCGGAACGCCGCCAGCGACCCGTCCAGGTCCGGGAACCCGGCCACGCCGTAGGCCACCAGGGCCGCCCGCCCCTCCCGACGCAGCGCCGCCAGCCGCCCCTCCAACCGCTCCACCGGCGCCGGCGGCCCCGCCGCCTTCCCAGGCCGAGCCCCGGGCAGGGTCCGAATGGCCGGATCAGGCATCGGACGGGTCCGGTGGCGTCTCGTCGTCGACCAGGAGGCTGCTGACCGTCTCCACGTCCTTGTCGCCTCGGCCGGAGAGGTTGAGGACGACCAGGGTGCCGGGGGCGACGCGGCCGTCCTCCGCGGCGGTGGCGAGCCAGCCGATGGCGTGGGCGGGCTCCAGGGCGGGGAGGAGACCCTCGGTGCGGGCGAGGAGGCGGAAGCCGTCGAGGGCCAGCCGGTCGGGGGCGTTCTCGTAGGTGACCCGGCCGCTGTCCTTCCAGAAGGCGTGCTCGGGGCCGACGCCCGGGTAGTCGAGGCCGGCCGAGACCGAGTGGGTCGGGAGGACCTGGCCGTCGGGGTCCTGGAGGACGTAGGAGCGGGCGCCGTGGAGGACCCCGGCCTCACCCAGGCCGAGGGAGGCGCCGTTGTCGCCCGGCCGGGGGCCGCGGCCGCCGGCCTCGACCCCGACCAGCCGGACGGGGTCGTCGTCGACGAAGGCGGCGAACAGGCCGGCCGCGTTCGACCCGCCGCCCACACAGGCCACGGCCAGGTCGGGCAGCCGGCCCTCGGCCTCAAGGATCTGGGCCCGGGTCTCGTCGCCGATGACCCGCTGGAACTCCCGGACCATGAGCGGGTAGGGGTGGGGGCCGACCACCGACCCGATCGAGTAGTGGGTCGACTCGACCGACTCCACCCAGTCCCGCAGGGCCTCGTTGATGGCGTCCTTGAGGGTGGCGGCGCCGGTGGCCACCGGCCGGACCTCGGTGCCGAGCAGCCGCATGCGGACGACGTTCAGGTGCTGGCGCCGGGTGTCCTCCTCGCCCATGTAGACCACGCACTCCTGGCCGAGGAGGGCGGCCACGGTCGCGGTGGCCACGCCGTGCTGGCCGGCGCCGGTCTCGGCGATCACCCGGGGCTTGCCCATCCGGCGGGTCAGCAGGTGCTGGCCGAGGGAGTTGTTGAGCTTGTGGGCCCCGGTGTGGAGCAGGTCCTCGCGCTTGAGCCAGACCCGCAGGCCGAGCTCCTCCGACAGCCGCCGGGCACAGAACAGCGGGGTCGGGCGTCCGGCGTAGTCGCGCCGCAGGGCGTCCAGCTCGGCCCCGAAGGACGGGTCGGCGATGGCGTCCTCGAAGGCCTCGGTGAGCTGGTCGAGGGCGGCCATCAGGACCTCGGGGACGAACCGCCCGCCCCAGTCCCCGAAGTGCCCGAGCCGGTCGGGCCGGTGGGCGACCTCGGCCGGCCCGGGGCCGGGCGCCTCGGCGACCAGTCGATCAGACATCAAGGAGATTCCCCGACAGGTGGTCCTCGTAGGCCTTGAGGTCGAAGTGGCCGTGGCCGCAGAGGTTGAAGACGATCGTCTCCGAGCGGCCCTCCTCCTTGCAGCGCAGGGCCTCGTCGATCACGGCCCGGATGGCGTGGGCCGGCTCGGGCGCGGGGAGGATGCCCTCGGTGCGGGCGAACTGCACGGCCGCCTCGAAGATCTTGGACTGCGGGTAGGCGACGGCCTCGATGTGGTCCTCCTTGCGCAGCAGCGACACCAGCGCCGAGTCGCCGTGGTAGCGCAGCCCGCCGGCGTGGATCGGGGCCGGGATGAAGTCGGCCCCGAGGGTGTACATGGGGATCAGCGGCGCCATGCCGGCCTGGTCGCCGAGGTCGTAGTCGAACCGGCCCTTGGTGAGGGTCGGGGCGGCGGTCGGCTCGACCGCGACCACCCTGACCTGGCGGCGGCCGGCCAGCTTCTCGGCCAGCAGCGGGAAGGTGAAGCCGCCGAAGTTGGACCCGCCGCCGACGCAGGCGACCAGCACGTCGGGCTCGACCCCGGCCTGCTCAAGCTGCGCCTTCAGCTCCAAGCCGATGACCGTCTGGTGGAGCAGGACGTGGTTGAGCACGCTGCCGAGCGCGTAGTGGGTGTCGGGGCGGGTGGCGGCGTCCTCGACCGCCTCGGAGATGGCGATGCCGAGCGACCCCGGCGAGTCCGGGTCCTGGTCGAGCACGGCCCGGCCGGCGCCGGTCTCCGGGGACGGCGACGGGGTGACGCTCGCCCCCCAGGTCTCCATGATCGAGCGCCGGTACGGCTTGCCGTCGTAGGAGGCCCGGACCATGTAGACCTTGCACTCGAGGTCGAAGCGGGCGCAGGCGAAGGCCAGGGCGCTCCCCCACTGGCCGGCGCCGGTCTCGGTGCTGATCCGGGTGATGCCCTCGGCCTTGTTGTAGAAGGCCTGGGGGACGGCGGTGTTGGGCTTGTGGGAGCCGGCCGGGGAGCCGCCCTCGTACTTGTAGTAGATGCGGGCCGGGGTGCCGAGGGCCCGCTCCAGGTCGAGGGCGCGGATCAGCGGGGTCGGCCTCCACAGCCTGTAGGTGTCCAGCACCGGCCCGGGGATGTCGACCCACTCGTCGGTGGAGACCTCCTGGCCGATCAGGGCCATCGGGAACAGCGGGGCGAGGTCGTCCGGGCCGACCGGCTGGCGGGTCTGGGGGTGCAGGTAGGGGTCGGGCTTGGTCGGCATCGAGGGGACGATGTTGAACCAGGCGCTGGGCAGCTCGTCCTCGCCGAGCAGGATCTTGCGGGGCTCAGCCATGGGCTCCTCCAGTTCGGGTGGGGACGGCGAGCAGGTCGCGGATGGCGGCCGCCGGGTCGCCGGCGCGGACGAGGGCCTCGCCGACCAGGACGGCGTCGGCCCCGGCGGCGGCGGCCGCCTGGACGCCGGCCTGGTCGCTGATGCCGCTCTCGGCGACCAGGACGGTGCCGGCGGGCAGGCTCTGGCGGACCTCGGCGAAGCGGTCTGGGTCGACCTCAAGGGTGGCCAGGTCGCGGGCGTTCACCCCGACCAGGGAGGCGCCGGCGCCGGCGGCGGCCTCGGCCTCGGCCACGGTGTGGACCTCGACCAGGGCGTCAAGGCCGGCCGCGGCCGTCTCCTCCAACAGGTCGCGCAGGGCCGGCTGGCCAGCCCACCCGAGGGCGGCCACGATCAGCAGGACGGCGTCGGCCCCCCAGGCGCGCGCCTCCCAGACCTGGTAGGGGGTGGTGACGAAGTCCTTGCGGAGGATGGGCAGGTCGACCGCCGAGCGCACCGCGAGGAGGTCGTCGGGGCTGCCGGCGAAGTGGCGCGGCTCGGTGAGGACGCTGACGGCCGCGGCCCCCCCGGCGGCGTAGGCGGTGGCCAGGGCGGCCGGGTCGAGGTCGACGCGGATGTCCCCCTTGGACGGGGAGCGGCGCTTGACCTCGGCGATCACCCGCGGCCCGTGCGGGCCGCGACGGACCGCGGCCTCCAGCCCCCTGGCCGCGGGAAGGCCGGCGGCGGCCGCCCGCAGCTCGTCCAGGGGCAGCCGTTCGGCCCGGCGCTCGGCGTCCGACCTGGCGTCGGCCACCGCCCGGGCCAGGAACGAGCCGGTCGAGGTCACAGCCGACGATTCTAGAACAGCGGGCGGCCCGCCACCGGGCCCGCACCGAGGCGGCTCGCCGGCGGGGTCACCGAAGGGGGCGGGTCGGCAGCTCGCTGGGGGCGGTCGGGCCGACCCGAGGGCGGCTGGTAGCGGGGCGGGTGCGGGCCGGAGGGAGGATGAGGCGGAAGGCGGTGCCGCCGCCGTGGCCGGACTCGGCTTGGACGCCGACACCCATGGCGTCGCAGAGGGCCTTGACGATAGCCAGGCCGAGGCCCGACCCGGCCTCACGGGTGCCGCGGTAGCGGGACCACAGGTAGCCGCGGTCGAAGGCCTGCGGGAGGTCCTCGGGGGCGATGCCGGGGCCCTGGTCGACGATGGCCGCCTCGACCCCGCCCTCCTCCAGGGGGCGGGCCGCGACCAGGACCTGGCCGCCGGAGGGGCTGGAGCGGACGGCGTTGTCGAGCAGGTTGTCGAGCACCTGGCGGAGCCGGCCGGGGTCGACGTGGGCGTGGAGGCGGCCGTCGAGGCGGGTCTTGACGGTGACCTGGCGGCCGGCGGCCCGTTCGGCGGCGGCCGCTGCGGCCTCCCCGAGCACGGCCCCGACGTCGGCGTCGACGGTGCTCACGGCGAACTGGCCCCGCCCGAGGCGGGCCAGGTCGAGCAGGTCCTGGACCAGCCGGGCCAGCCGGATGGTCTCGGCGTGGACCCGGAGCAGGGAGCGGCGGCGCTCGGCCGGGTCGTCGACGGTGCCGTCGAGCAGGGCCTCGGTGTAGCCCTGGACTCCTGTGAGCGGGGTCTTGAGCTCGTGGCCGACGCTGGCCAGGAAGGCTCGCTGCTCGGTCTGGGCCCGTTCCAGGCCGGCGGCCATGTCGTTGAAGGCGGTCGTGACCTCGGCGACCTCGCCGTCGCCGTCGACTCGGACCCTTGTCGACAAGTCACCATCGCCGACCCGGCGGGCCGCCATGACCAGCCGGCCGAGGGGGGCGGTGAGCCGTCCGGCCAGCAGCCAGGCGGCCAGGGCGGCCACCGCCACCGCCAGCGCAGTGGCCAGCAGGAGCCGCCAGGCCACCACCGGGAGGAGGCTGAGCCCGAGTCGGCGGACCTCGTGGACCAGCAGGACGCCGCCGCCGGAGGGGAGCACGGGCTGCGCTCCCGGGGCCACCGCGCCGCCGGAGTGCAGGAGGGGTCGCTCGGCCGGGACGACCGCCC